>NZ_JBNNMG010000059.1:0-34721 GCF_050272555.1 Lysinibacillus sp. NPDC047702
AACCGAATGCACATCAGCCACAGCAACCACAGCCTCAATATGGCGGACAAGCATACGGAAATAATCAACCAAATCAATCATTTGGTGGCTCTATGTCTGGACAGGGTTCATTTGGCGGCAATACAGCTTATCAGCAAAATCAGCCTCCTATGAATCAGCCGAATTATACGAGGGTAGATGAAGATCCATTTGCAAATAATAGTGGCCCAATTGAAGTATCTGAGGATGATTTGCCATTTTGAGAAGTGAATAGGGGGATTTGACCATGTTTAAAATGTTTAAAGCTAAATTACAAACTGCTGGCAAAACGCCAGAGGATATTAAAAAAATGTATGATGGTCCCGTTGGTCCAGAACCTAGTGAGGAAGAAATACAGGGATATATCGATGTCTATAACAAACTAGATGGTATAGAGGTTGTTGTATATGATCGCAGTAATATGGGCGTAGCTGATTACGGTTTATATGTGTGGCAAAAAAAGGATGATGAAAGAGTTAGGGAATTATTTTACCAAGCTGAACAAGACCCTTACTTTGGCACTTATGTTAATGAGCGTGATGAATTTATTAAGGATTGGGAAGCGGAAGAATATGAATTTGGTCCTTCTCCTACATTTAGCGCCGATGATGTTGAAATCATTGAAGAAATTCCGTTAAAGAGTACATCATGAGTCGTTGTAAAAGATGTAACAGACCTTTAAAAAGCGGTGAATCCATAATACGACGATATGGGTTCACTTGCTGGCAACGGCATTTGGATGATTTGGAAGAGGAGTTTTTGAAAAATCAGCTCACTATATATGACGTGCTAGAAGCGGAAAATCAAGAAGAGATGGGGACACAGGATGCCAGCTAAACGTACAAAAGGAAAATGCGTTGATGCCGGTGTTTGTACCAATTTAAAAGTGGGGGAGGAATATTTCCTTTTCCCACATGGTGGATTAGCTTATAACGTAAGCAGATTTCTCCACCCTGGTGCTCATTTTGGCACCTACCAAAAGAGCCGCTTTGAGTTAATAGAAGCTGCTGTGAAAGTGCCAGCGCAAATAACAAGTAAATATCTAGCTCGTGTCGTTAAGCCACCCTCGCATTTTTATAGGGTTGGCGAGGAATATGTCATCACGGAACCGAAAGCAAACGGCTACTACGATGTGTTTTTAAAGACCCGTCCTAATGTAGCTCCTGTTGGTTCTTACAAGAATACTAGTTGCTTTGAATGTATTGAACCTTTTGAAGATGTAGAAGCGGTTGTGGTGAACGAAATGCCGAAAATGGTGCAAAAAATGGATGAAGTGGTGCACGATATACCTGAAATGGTGAATGTGTCCGTCAAAAAACAAATATATGAGCAGTTGAGCTTATTTTGAGATAACAGTAATGAACATTTGAAAGAAATTGTTCAGTTATAAGAGGGTGATAAATTGAAATTTTTAGATTTATTTGCTGGTATAGGAGGCTTTCGATTAGGAATGGAAGCCGCAGGACATGAATGTGTCGGCTATGTTGAAATAGATAAATTTGCTCGTAAATCATACGAGGCAATTCACAATACAGAAGGAGAGTGGACAGCTCATGACATCACAAGTGTTACAGATGACACTATTCGAGGAATCGGAAGTATCGACATTATCTGTGGAGGATTTCCGTGCCAAGCTTTCTCAGTTGCTGGTAAGCGAAAAGGTTTCAATGATACTGGGGGAACTCTCTTCTTTGAAATTATGCGCTTCGCATCTATTCTCAGACCACGCTATTTATTCCTTGAGAATGTCACAGGACTCCTCAATCACGAGGGCGGCGATACGTTCGAGACAATCATCAGAACGTTGGATGAAGTCGGGTATGATGCAGAATGGGATTGTATTAACTCTAAAGAGTACGTACCACAAAACAGGGAGAGGGTGTTCATTATCGGACATCTTAGAGGAAGAGGTACAAGAAAAGTATTTCCTATCAAAAAAGCATCTGGACCGGTTGATGAAAGCAGAATCACGACAGGAACACTTACTGCCCGATACCCAGAGTCACAACGTGAAGGCACATATATTGAAACGAATGGGAAAACAGGAGAAATAAATGTAATCGGAAACCTTGAAATAAAGGGTGATGAATATATCAAAAGAGTTTATAGTATTGACGGAATAAGTCCAGCCCTTCCGACAATGCAAGGTGGAATGCAAGAACCAAAGATAGTGGTGTTAGGAAACGTTAATCCTTCTGGTAACGGTATTAATGGACAAGTTTATGGTAGTGATGGCTTATCACCTACTTTAACAACAAATAAAGGCGAAGGATTGAAAATTGTTCAACCAGTCCTAACACCAGATCGATTAGAAAAAAGGCAAAACGGAAGAAGAATAAAAGAACCAGGAGAACCAATGTTTACTTTAACTGCACAGGATAGGCATGGTGTAATGATTCAACAAAAAAGTAGAGGTTTTAACAAAGGTAATACTTTTAAAATTGCTCCTACACTAACCAAGAATAGTTGGGAGCAAAACAATCATTTGATACAAGATTTCAGAATCAGAAAATTAACACCGCGCGAATGTTGGCGACTACAAGGATTCCCGGATTGGGCTTTTGATAAGGCTGTAGAAGTAAATTCAGATAGCCAGCTTTATAAGCAGGCCGGTAACAGTGTCACTGTGAATGTGATTGAGGCAATTGCAAAAGAGCTTTGCTAAACATTAGAAAAAAATGTGCGGGAAGGGTGAAATAGATGAACAAGCAAGACCGTTTAGAAGCTATTAATAAATTAATTGAATTTATTTCTGAACGAGGTCGTCAATTTTTCTTTCGAGAAAAAAATAGAGTAACAGGGAATCCACAAACAGCATATATAAAGTTCAAAAATGAGCGAGTGTACTTTGTAGATGCATACACAAATGAGGAAGTTTATGCGTACAGTGGCTTTTCGCATAAAGGATTTTCACACGGTGGTACTTTATGGGCGCTAGTTTGTGATTTCAGTCATTTTATACGGACTGGTAAATCCAGTAATGGCAAACATGGTTACGGTGGATTGTATAGTGGTGATTGGGGGCATAGTGATGAAATTCAACAAGAAATCATTAATTATGCAAAAGAAATTGGTTATTTGAAAGGGTGATGGAAATGACGGAACGTCGATTAACTACTCAATTAGCAAATGTTCGAGAAGAGTTATATAACGCCGATGAAGTTATGGCATCAGGTATGTATGCAGAGCCATCTATTGTAATCGATGAGATGGTAAAGGAAATTAAAGAGTCTCGCAAAGATTTAAAAACAGCAGGAGATTTATTTTTAACAGCTATTTTAAAACTACAGGAAATTCAAACGCAAGTTAGTAAAGTTGATGACAAGGATCGAACAATTGGCGTTCAATTATCTGAATTGGAAAGTGAATTGGGTAAATTACATGATATGTGGTCTGAAAAATAACTGCACAATATGAACATTTTGCATAGGGGGGATATTTATTGTTTATTATCAGTCGTAAAGATGAAGCGAATTTCCCAGAATTTAAAAACCATATAGAAGCTAGAGAGTATTTTCAAAAGCGCTATGGTGGCAAATACAATTTAGGTAGTTGGGAATATATCGAAGGCTGGGGAAAAGTCTATTTTGATGATGTAGACGGACAGCCCGTACAGATTCGTGAAGATGGCTTTGTGCATGTCGTGTATTAATAGAAATAAAAAAGCCGCAGCGTCGTAACACGCTACAGCTCGAATTGATTTATGCCCATTATTGATGTTCACTTAACGCATTATATCATAGGGGGCAATACTATGACAGAAAACATTCAAGTTTTAACAACGGAACAAATTAACATATCTGAAAACGGGGTGTATATAGTGCAAGATGGGATTGTTACACCCTTGAGACCGAAAGCATTTGGGCAAGATACAATCATTTGGCACAATGGTCAAGTACTTGATGTGGAGCGCGCTGAACGTATCCGCATAAAAAAAACTAAATAATCGTCCTTACGGAAAAACCGATGGACACTAATAGATTCTGGCAATTACGTCAGGCTATTAGTGTCCTTTTTATTTTTACATAGAATAGAGAGGAAGATGGTCATGTATTTTCCAGACTTAATCGAAGAATATAAACAGTCATTGAAAGATTTACGAGCTGCTGGTGGATGTTCTAGTATGGAGCGTGATTTACAAGAAGCTATTAAATGGATGGAAACAGGCTATGATCCAGCAGAGTGCAGAGCCGCTTCTCGTACAGATGCTTATGCTATGGACCATCACCTGATGCAAGATTTAATTGTTTACGTTGATAGCACTAATGATGTGCCAGCACTTATAACAGATGAAATTGATTTATGGATAGATGAAGCGGTCGCATTAAAAGAAATTGAGCGATTATACAATTTTAAAAAAGTTGTTAATAATACGATGGTTGGCTTAACAGAAAATGAGCGTACAGCTTTTATTATGATACGAGCAGAACATATGTCATTCGGAAAAACTGCAAAGCTACTAGGAGTTACAAAAAGTACTATACAAAGCTATATAACACGAGCGGAAATGAAGATTGCTAATAATATTTCCAATAAAATTGCATAGTTTGCCATACGATTGCCTATATAGTGAAGATATTTATTTTTTAGAGGTGGTAATAATGAATTTCAAATAGAAAGCATACTAAATAATGAGGTGAAGATATGTGCTTGTATGGAATTTACAAATGGGTAAACATAATAAACCCAAATCAAAATAAAAAAGTGGTTGCTGTGGATGCTTGTATAGCTAATGAAGTACAAATGTTAAATGACAAAGGAATCAATACACTCGGAAGTTGTTGTGGGCATGGTAAGGCAGGGCAAATAGTTGAGTACACGAATGGTTTTGGAAAGTGGAAAAGTTATGAACACCCACCACATGTTTTAATTGATAAACAGAGCAGAGAGTTAGCTCTGATACTAGGATATAGACCATATCCGTATTTTTATGCAGATGGAACTGATAATGATGTTTTAATGATGCCTTTAAAAAGTGGATGTCTTACAGAGGTTGATTGTAAAGAGTGGCATCAACTGAACAATATTGAATTCAAAAGGGACTTGGGAGTAATTTTATAGAGGAGTCTGCAAACTCCCCTACTTTTAAAGAATTATTTCCAATGCTTTTCAGCATAACAGTGCTTACATCCATCGTAAACCGAAGGGTAACGTACTGTGAAATCATCATTGGTGTCTAATCTGTTAGAAGAACTGATTTCTGAAATCTTACAACTAAGTATTACATGAGCTGTTCTATGAACCTCTTTATTAGGTCCGGTATTAACAATATAAGTCGCCATATGTTATTCACCTCCTTTAATACCATTATTCGACATAAAAGTTACTATTCCTTTTATATGTTAGAAAATTAATAAGGTGAAGGATTTGCAAATTAAATAAATATTTGGAGGTGGTGGTGATTATGAGATATGGCTAGAGCAAGAGACCCAAGGCGTGACCAAGCCTATGACATTTACAAAGCCCATAACGGTGACATAAAGCTGAAAGATATAGCGGAACAGTTAAGTGTATCTGAGGGCACTGTACGAGGTTGGAAGAATAAAGATAAATGGGATGAACGTCTTGAAGCGGAATCGAATGGAACGTTCCAATCAAAACAGCCAAAAAATACGGAACGTTCCGTAAAAAAGAAACCGAAGCGGAGCAACGTTAAATCAGAAGCGGAATCGCAAGCAACTGTACAGTTTGAAATCGTCCAGAGTGACGGTCTCAACGATAGACAGTTGCTTTTTTGCATGCATTATGTGAGGTACTGGAATGCTACGAAAGCCTATCAAAAAGCTTACGAATGTGATTATCGAACCGCTCATGCGAACGCTCACCGGATGATGGCGAATGATGGCATAAAAACGGAGATTGAACGCCTGAAAAAAAATATTGCGGATGGTCTGATGTTGTCTGCCGAAGCAATATTGCAGAAATATATAGATATAGCTTTTGCTGACATTACAGACTTCATTGATTTTACACAGGTAACTGCAGAAGCAACAGAAACTACCGTTGAGTTTAATCCTGACGGTTCCAAGAAATCAGAAAAAATCGAAGTGGTGCCATATACTTATACAAAATTCTCTATGCATCATTCAGATGAAATTGACGGTACGCTCATTACTGAGTTATCTAAAGGGAAAGACGGCATGTTTAAAGTTAAACTTTCTGACAAAATGGCTGCTTTAGCTGTGTTAGCTAAGTGTACAAACATGCTTGATGACCGTACACTAGCGAGACTGCAACAAGAAAAGCTCAAAGCAGACGCAGCATTCGCAAGAGAACGTGCAGCACAATTAAAAGGCAAAGAAAAAGATACAAGTTTGCTCCAGTCATTTATCGATGGACAAAAGCAGTTTAACGATATGGCCGCTTCTGGAGCCTTTTCTCAATTTACAAAAGGCGGTGGTATAGATGGCGAAAACGATTAAGCTTTCACCTAAACAACTATATGCTGCTTATAAACCTTTTGAACATACCTTTGAAGTATTGGAAGGAACGCCCCGAAGCGGTAAAACGACAGCAGGACATTTCCGTTATGCAAACTATTTGATAAATAGTGCTGATACAAATCATCTTGTTACGGCTTATAACCAAGAACAAGCCCATCGTTTATACATGGACGGTGATGGCACAGGACTCATTCATATTTTTGGTGATCTAATCGAACCGAAACATGATGATGATGGTGCACATTATCAATTACACACTCCAAAAGGTGTAAAAAAGATTTATTACAAAGGTGCCGGCAAATCAAATAGTGTTGGTGCTATCACTGGTATGTCGCTTGGTAGTGTTGTATTTTGTGAGATAAACCTACTAAATATGGCAATGATTCAAGAATGTTTTCGTCGTACCTTTGCAGCTATTGACCGCTTCCACTTAGCTGATCTCAATCCTCCAGCTCCGCATCATCCAGTAATTAAAGAGGTGTTTGAAGTTCAGGACACGGATTGGCTGCATTGGACTCCTGATGATAACCCTATCTTGACACCGAAGCGGAAAAAGGAAATATTTGATGTCTTAAGTAAGAATCCTTATTTGCTTGAGCGGGATTGGTTTGGGAAGCGTGTAATGCCTCAAGGGGTTATTTACAGCATGTTCAATATGGTTAAAAATCAGTTACCTAAAATCAGAGGACAACTATACGAGATGTATTTTGTAGCTGATGGTGGTCAATCTGATGCAACATCTTGTAGCTGCAATATTGTGGTTCTTTATGAGGGCAAATTTAGATTGTTACGAGTAGCTAACTATTATCACAGTGGAGCAGATACCGGACAGGTTAAAGCTATGTCCATTTATGCCAAAGAAATTAAAGTATTTATTGAATGGTGTACTAAGACATTTGAAATGCCTTACACAGAGTTTTTCGTAGACCCAGCATGTAAATCTCTCCGAGAGGAATTACTTTTGATTGGCATTCGGACAAAAGCGGCAGACAACAATAGTAAAGATATTAAAGGAAGCTCAAAAGGAATTGAGGTTGGAATTGAACGACTCCAAAACACAATGACTAACGAGCAATTTTTTATTGTTGAGACAGACAGCAAATACGATCACTACGATTTCTTAAAAGAGATTGGTATGTATGTCCGTCTAGACAATGGTGAACCAATCGATGATTACAACCATGCGTTAGACGAGTGCCGCTATTCTAATAACTATTTCTTCAAACGATATTTACGTGGGTAGGTGATGACATGTTTACAAAAGCAGTTAACTGGATGAAAGGGGTGATGGCGAAAATGGGGTTAATTAAAAAGCTTGAACAGGTCACTGACCACAAGAAAATTAGTTTGAGTGAAACGTTCTATGAAAACATTCTGAAATGGCGATCTTTACATCAAGGCTATTACAGCAATTTGCATGATGTTGAGTATCATACAATTGCTGGGCAAAAGAAGCGGTGCATGGCAACCATGAACATGCCGAAAATGGCTGCTCAAGAGTTAGCTACACTGATTTTTAATGAGCGTTGTGAAATCAATATTTCTGAAACCGGATACCATGATTTCATTCATGATGTTTTTAAGGATAATGGTTTTAACGGAAACTTCCAACAGTACCTAGAATTTATGTTTGCTCAAGGTGGAATGGTTATTAAACCTTATGTGGTTGATGGTAAAATCAAACTTTCTTATGTTACAGCAGACTGTTTCCTTCCGATTAGTTGGGATAATACCCGCATAACGGAGGGGGTTTTTATTTCTGAAATCAATAAGCAAGGAAAAAAATATACGTTGTTGGAATGGCACACGTTCAATGATTCGGTTTATACAATAAAGAATGAGCTTTACGAAAGCTCACATGGCCAAGACATTGGAACAAAGGTGGCACTTTCAACCTTATATCCTAATCTAGCTGAAACTTTCACTGATAGTACTGTTAAACGACCTTTATTTGCATACCTTAAGCCGAATTTAGCGAATAACATTGATTCTACAGTTCCTCTTGGTATCTCTATTTATGCAAATAGTTATGACACACTCAAATCAATCGATATTGCATTTGATTCCTTTCAACGAGAGTTTAGGCTTGGGCGAAAACGTATTATTGTACCTGAGGGTGCCATAAAAACGGTTGTTAATCCAGTAACTAAAACGATGCACCGCTACTTTGATGATACAGATGAAACCTACGAGGCATTTGATACAGGTATGGGGATGGATGATAATAAAATCACAGAAATCAATTCTACTTTGCGTGTGGAAGAACATATAGCGGCTATCAATGCATTGCTGAATTGGTATGCTATGCAAACAGGATTTTCACCTGGTGCATTTAGTTTTGATGGGCAGTCAGTGAAAACCGCTACTGAGGTTGTTTCTGAACAATCCAAAACATTCCGTACAAAGCAGAGCCATGAAAATGTCATTGAGCAAGGCTTAACAGATTTAATTGAGTGCATCGGCATTGTGGCACAGCTCTATGGTTTATATACATCACCAACCAACTACGAGGTTACAGTAGCTTTTGACGATAGTGTGGCAGAGGATAAGGGCGCTGAAATTGATAAGCAAATAAAGCTAGTAGCCGCGGAATTAACAAGTAAAAAGCGTGCAATCAGGAAGATTTTTGGTGTTTCTGATGAGGAAGCGGTAAAAATAATCAATGAAATCTATGCAGAGTCATTACAAAACGCTCTAGATTTTGAAGAAATGAAAAAAGCGGCATCGATGTTTGGGAAAGAGGAGTGATTAAATGCCAAGACCGGTTATCACTCCATATCAATTAAACATGTACTCATCACAGATTACAGACATTTACGTTGCTTTAGAGGATGAATTGTTCAGACAGATAGCAAACCGCCTTAAAACGAATCCTAAGCACGATAAAGACTATGTGTTACAGTGGCAAGTCGAAAAGATGCAGCAACTACGAATATTCAATCTCGAGACTATCAGAGAACTTTCAATAACTACAGGCATCGCAGCCGAAACTATAAAACAAATGATTGAAGATGTTGGATACAAAACGATACAGAGCATCGACGATGAGGTGAGTGGGCGATATAAGCCATTACCACCACCTACTCAGATGGATTTAACCTTAGAAAGCTATGTAAAACAAGCATATTTGGAACTTGACAACTATGTTAATCAAACACTTATCACAACTACTTACGGTCAAGGTACAGTAGCTATTATGTATCGTAAAATTGTCGAGCAGACCACAGCGCAGGTTTTAGCTGGCAATATGACCATAAATCAAGCTGTCGCCAATACGGTCATTAAATGGGCTGATAAAGGCATTAAAACAGGTTTTGTTGATAAGTCAGGTCGAACTTGGCATTTAGAACAATACGCTGACACCGTTATCAGAAATACAGTGAACAACACTTACAATGAATTGCGATTGTCCAGGATGGATGAATACGGCATTGATTTAGTACTTGTTAACAGCTATGCAGACCCAAGACCAGCGTGTTCAGAGATACAGGGTAATGTTTGTTCAATGAGTAATCCTTCGAGTGATCCTAAGTATCCATCAATCTATGAATTTGGATATGGTGAGCCATGGGGAATAAGAGGCGTCCATTGTCGTCACATCTTATATCTGTTTATCGATGGCTTAAATACAAATAATCAGATTCAATATGATGAAGATGAAATGAGAGAGCAATACAAGCTATCACAACAGCAACGGTATTATGAACGTCAAGTCCGAAAGGCAAAACGTTCACTTAATCTAGCCGAGGAAATTGGTGATGAAGTTGCAATTCAAAAGTACAAGCAGTTAGTTCGTAATCGTCAAGCTAAAGTCCGTGAGTTTGTAAATGAACATGATCTAGCTCGCAGATATGATAAAGAGCGAGTGATTAAGTTGTATTAGATACAGCTTTTTATTTTTGTCTTTTTAGCGCTTGTAGACGTTAAAGAACAAGTTCTAATACCTAACGTGTCGTAACACGATAAAAACGAATTAGGAGGATGCAAGGATGACAAAAGAACAATTAATGGCATTAGGATTGACAGAGGAACAGGCTCAACAGGTAATAGATGGTTATGGTACCATGATTCCTAAAAGTAGGTTAGACGACAAAAATAAAGAGCTTAAAACAGCTAATGATACTATCGCTGAACGTGACCAACAAATTGAGGGGTTAAAGCCCAAAGCTGCAGGTAATGAAGCGTTACAAACTGAAATCACACGGCTACAACAAGAAAATAAAGATAACGCTGATAAACACGCTGCAGATTTAGCAGAACAACAACGTACATTTGCTCTTGACAGTGCTTTAAAAGATGCAAAGGTGCACAATCCAAAATCAGTAAAAGCATTACTTGATATGGAGAAAATTAAATTAAATGGTGAAGCATTAGAAGGTTTGAAGGAACAGTTAGACGCCCTCAAACAATCTGATGCTTATTTATTTGCACCAGAAGAACAGCAGCAACAAAAGCCGCCATCTTGGAGCGGAGGGCAACATAATCCACCTGGTGGAGGAAATGAGCCAACAAATCTTTCTGAAGCATTAGCTGCAAAATACAATTAATAGGAGGGCTATAAATGCCAATTACATTAGCACAAGCTAAAGTCGGTATGGCCGACAAAGTAGATCAATTTATTGTTGACGAGTTTCGACGCTCGTCTTTTTTATTGGACCAATTAACTTTTGATAATGCCGTTTCACCAGGTACAGGAGGTTCGACTTTAACGTATGGCTATCAGCGTTTAAAGACACCTTCAACTGCACAATTCCGTGAAATCAATACGGAATATGGCGCAAACGAAGCGGACCGTGAGGATATGTATGTAAACCTTAAAATATTTGGGGGGGCATTCGAAATTGACCGTGTTATTCAAGATACATCCGGTCAAATCAACGAAATGAACTTCCAACTTGAACAAAAAATTAAAGGTGCTGCAAACCTATTCCATAACACTGTTATTAATGGTGATTCTGCTGTTGATTCTAAGGCGTTTGATGGTTTAAATGTCGCACTAACTAATTCCAATACAGAAATCGGTGCTGATGAAGTACTTGATTTATCTGGTGCAGCGATTGAAACTAATAAGTTTGATTTCTTGGATCATCTAGATAATTTTCTTTCTGAATTGGATGGACGACCAACAGTTTTATTAGGTAATACAAAATTAATTAATAAGATTAAGTCACTAGCTCGTCGTGCTGGTTACAAAACATCGTCAGAAGATGCATTTGGACGTAAAATTGATGGTTACGATGGAATTCCACTGATTGATCTAGGTTACTTCTACGACAAAACTAAAGGTACTGTACCAATTGTCGGAATTGAAAATCGCACAGTTGGAACAGTTGGAACAGCTCAAACAGGTTTAACAGACCTTTATGCCGCTTCTTTCAGTTTAGATGGTTTCCACGGTGTTTCGCCTACAGGAAACAGTGTAATACGTACATTTTTACCTGATTTCAATGCACCAGGAGCGGTTAAAAAAGGTGAAGTCGAAATGGTTGCTGCAGTAGCATTAAAAGCTACTCGTAAAGCTGGTGTACTTCGAAACATCAAAGTACAGTAAGGAGGTTTCACATGGTTAAAGTTAAATCACCAAACAACGGATTCACTGGCATTCGTGCTGGTGTTTCTTTTGTTAAAGGAGTGGCAGAAACGGAAAATCCATGGGCAATCAGTTGGTTTAAAAACAACGGCTATGAAGTTGATGAACCGAAACGTCGAGCAGCAAAAAAGGATGATGCTTAATGCCTTATCTCACTTATGACGAATACCGAAATATTGGTTTTTCTGATGTGACAGCAGAGGATTTCCCAAAACTAGAACAAAAAGCGAGTGATGTATTAGATAGCGTCACTCGTGATTTTTATCAGTTCAATGATCTAGCTGATGATATACCCTTTAGGCAAACTCAATTTAAAAAAGCTATAGCTGCTCAAATCGATTATTTTTACGAGATGGGCGCTACAAGCTCACACGGCTTGCAGGAAGTGGCAACAGTGCAAATAGGACGCACAATGTTGAGTACAGGCGTAAGCCGTAGTACAGCGAAAAATGAAAAGAATAGCGTATTATCAGATGATGTCGTGATGTATTTGCGTAACACAGGATTATTATATCGAGGAGTGAGCACAGCATGTTGGTAAGATCTATCCCTAAATCGTGGCTTATTCACAACATTATCTATAAACAACGATTAGGAGGAAAAGACGACTATGGCAACCCATTATATGCTGTGCCTATTATCATTCAGCATGTTAGATACGACCAATCAACAGTGTTCAGCCGAGATAATATGCAAACAAAAATTGTAGCAAATGCAGTTGTGTTTGTAGATGCTCGTAACAGTACGCCGATTCCTGAAAAATTTGTAGAGGAATCAATTATCACTTTTGAAGGTGAAGAGTATGTCCTTAAAGAGATTATCCCATGTTACCATCCGAAAAAGAATACCGTGCGACATTATGAATTAGAGGTGATTTAATGCGTATACGAGTAACTAGGAAACTTGATGGGGTGTCTCTGAGATTGTCAAATATGACCCAACAAGGGCAGTACGCTTTTGTCAATCAGGTTTACGCTGACACCAATATGTACGTGCCGATGTTGTCGACTGATTTACGTAACCAATCGTCAATCGCCATCGATGGAAAATCAATCATATGGAATACACCTTATGCACGCCGCCAATATTACAACATCGGCGCCAAATTTACGACACCTGGTACGGGTCCTAAATGGGATAGTAAAGCACTAGCAATTCATAAAGATGATTGGATAAAGATTGTTCGCAATGCAATGAACAAAGCGAGGTGACGGCATGGAATTAGATTTATTATTACAGCTCAATCGTTATATTAATAGTCAAAAGCCGTTTGCTAAAAGCATCATTGGTGCACTTGAAGCGAATGAAAGTATTTCAGTTATGGCAATGCCAGGCGGTCAAGAAATGGTTTATTTTGACGGGATGCGTGATAAACAACAACAAGTGCAAATCAATGCTAAAAGTAAGCAACAAAATAATTGTATTAACTTTCTTACTACAATTTTTCAAAAACTTGAGAACTTAGATGATTTACCATCTGAAAATAATAGTTATGAATTTAACAATATACGTATTGTCGGTATGCCTTCGCTCATTGCTGTTGATGAGCAAGGCTATTTTATTTATCAATTATCAATCAGTGTACAAATTACAATTAACAAAGGAGTGGCTTAAATGGCACGTAAAAAGAACGCCTTAACGGAGTATTTTGTAGGCAAATATGAAGATGAAAATAGCACAGCAGATTTACCTTTAGCGAAATATATTTCTAGCGTAACAGATGATAGTGAGGAGGAAACAGAGGAGTATGCATATTATGATGGCGATGGCACAAAAGAAACAGAGGTTATCGGTATTAAAAAAGCATACACATTTGAAGGTACTTTTGATGTAGAGAACCCAGCTCAAAAATTAATTGCTGACATGGAGCTTGAAGATGGTGAGGCTCGTAAAATCATCTTTAAACAAGTACGTACAGATGGTACAGAGTTTACAGGACGAGCAACCGTTTCAGATATTAAAGTGACAGGTGGCGAAGCATCAGAATTTGCACCATTCAATTGCCGTATTTCGTGGGATACTAAACCAACTATTACTGTATCACCGGTTATACCCTGATGAGCCCGACATTTCGGGCGATGACATAGAACTAGAAGAGCCAATCGGAGGAGAGGGCGATTAAACCTTCTCTTTTTTAAAGGAGCGATATATATGACAATTAAGATCAATACACGCAAATCCACAATTCCAGTGGAAATTGACAATGATTTAAAATACGAAATTGATATGTCAGATGAAAATTTACTACGAGCCCGTACAGTTTTCACAAAGTTCCACGAAGATGCGCAACAACTTACTGATGATGATTTTGATGGGGCTAAAAAACTTATCATTAAAGCCATTGACGAATTATTAGGAAAAGGTGCAGGCGAAGCTATCTATGAGCATGTTGGTGGCGCTTTTGCTTGTGCAGATGTATTCAATCAACTTGCAGAAGGTATCGCGGCAGAAGCAAATAAACGCGGTCTGCAACTACAGCAAACTAAAGCTACAAAATATGTAGAGTCAAAAAAACAACGTCAACAGCATCAAAGACGTAAAAAGTAAGGTGCGTTTATGTTTGCGTTAACTGATATTTTACCTTGCACAGTTGAAATAAACGGTTTTGAACATCACATCGATTTGTCGTTTGATAATGTTTTATCCGTTATTGATTTACTCAATGACGAAGATATAAATGACCTAGAGCAGATTACAACTGGGTTGTACATGCTGTTAGGTGCACACTTTGAGTATCCCTTGCAAGAGCAGGCGGATATTTTTGTTATGTTGTTCGATACTTTCATCAACAATGAGCAAACGGATGATGTGGAATATGATCTTGAGGGCAATCCAATGCCGAAAGCACAAGAGGAAGATAACGAAGATTTATATGACATCAAGCAAGACGCACAGTACATTTATGCTTCGTTTTTACAATGTTACAACCTGGATTTATTCGAGCAACAAGGTAAACTACACTGGTGGAAATTTAAAGCACTTTTAAGTGGATTGAGTGAAGATACCAAGTTTAAAAAAGTACTAGAAATCCGTCAAATGGAACTACCAACAGGGAAAGGTGCATCTAAACAACGTGAAGCAATTAAAAAAATCAAAAGAGCATATGCACTGAAACAAAAGGAGTGATGATATGCCAAAAAATACGAATGAAATGCAAGAAATACGATGCAAGAAATGCGGCAAGCTTCTTGCGAAAGTTAAAGGGGAAGCAGAAATAAAATGCCCTCGCTGTAAAGACACAACATTAGTCAATAATTAGAGAGCCGTCGAGCACCATTTCAAAATAAGGGAGTGGTGTAGTCGTGGCTTCTGATGGAAAAATAGTAATTGATGTAATTTTAGATGATGGTCGAGTTGTCAAAGGTGTTGCAGATATTAATAGGCAAATTGACGGTATCGACAAAACAGCTAAAAAAGCCTCATTTGGCGTTAAAGACATGGTCACTGCATTAGGGTTGGTTGGTCTTGCCCAAAAAGGCATACAGCTTGTTACGAGTGCGCTAGATGGAGCAATCAAGCGTTTTGATACAATCAATGGTTTCCCTAGTGTGATGGAACGTATGGGCTTCAGTAGCGAGGCTGCTCAAAAGTCCATTAATAAATTGTCCGAAGGTATTCAAGGGCTACCAACAACGCTAGACGGCATCGTTGGTAGTGCTCAAAACATTGCGATCCTCACAGGTGATTTAGATACAGCAACCGACACGGCATTGTCTTTGAACAATGCCTTTTTGGCGTCCGGTGCAAGTGCTTCTGATGCAGAACGTGGGTTGGTGCAATATGTACAGATGTTATCAAAAGGATCTGTCGATATGCAGTCATGGCGTACACTACAAGAAACGATGGGGTATGCGCTCAATAAGACAGCAGAAGCGTTCGGCTTTGCTGGAGAATCAGCTCAAAATGACTTGTATGCAGCACTTAAAGACGGTGATATTAGCTTTAAAGAATTTAATGCGAAGGTCATTGAGTTAAACGGTGGCGTTAACGGTTTTGCGGATGTCGCAAAAAACAGTAGTGCTGGTATTGGTACATCGTTCGGCAACCTACGTAATGCAATAGTTGTTGGTGTTGCTAATATGATTTTTGCTTTTGATAAACTTACACAAGAAGTTACAGGAAAAACCATAGCCGAAAACCTAGACAGTTTGAAAGTGATTGTTCGTGCTGTATTTGCAGAAATTAATAACGCAATCGGGATGGCAGCGCCAATCGTGAAAGTGTTTGCAGCAGCAATAAGTGCGTTGATACCTGTTGTCAATTTTTTAACGCCTGCCATAATCGGCTTAACAGCCGCATTTGCAGCATATACCGTCTACACAAAAGCTAGTGCAGCAATTAGTGCAGCACAGACAGCGATAGCAGCCGCAGAAGCTACTACTAAAGCATTGACAATAGCTACTAATGCCCGTGTAGCATCGCAAATTGTAATGACCACGACAGATAGAGCTGGAACAGTGATAACTGTTGCATCAACAAGTGCCATTACACTTAAAACTTTGGCAATTGGGGTAATGACAGGCGCTATTAAACTATCAACCGTGGCGCAAATAGCAGCGGCAACAGCCACAAAAGCATGGGGTGCAGCCATGGCACTTTTTGCAGGGCCTATTGGTTGGGTAGTCGCAGGAATTGGCTTACTTGTTACAGGTGTTATAGGACTTGTTAAATGGTTCAATAAATCCACTGAAGAGGGTGAAAAGCTAACTCAGCAAAATGAGGCGTTAGTGGAATCCACAAAAGCATTAAATACATCAGTAGAAGAATCGTCTGCTGCTTATGAAAAAAATCAAAAAAACATTGAAACCAACGCCCAAGCTTACACAGGACTCGTTGCACAAATCGAAGAACTAGCTGCAAAAGAACATAAAACTGGTGAAGAAAAGAAATTATTAAATTCGTATATCCAGGAGTTAAATAAAAATGTCGATGGCTTAAACCTTGTGTATGGTGAGCAATCAAATGCGTTGAGTGCAACTTCCGAACAAATATTGAATCGCATCAATTTGATGAAAGAGGAAGAAAAGCAAACAGCAGCGCAAGAGCGACTGACCGAAATCAGGAAAGAGCAAGCTGAAATTGAAATGCAACTTGGAGAGTTCACAGCACTTCGAGAGGAATGGAATCAGAAGTTAGAAGAAGGTTCCGTGAAAACCAAAGAACATAAAGAAGCTATGAAAGAGTTAGAGGAACAAGAACTTGCTCTTTCCGAGGCTAACAAACTCGCAGGCGAAGAACGGGTTAAGGTAGAACAGCAAATTATTGAATCTTCCAAAGCCGTAGCTGATGCAACAGAGGAAGATGTCGGCAGACAATTAATCATGTATGACGAATTGTCTGAATCTGCTCAAAAAACAGTGGACGATATGAAATCTGCTTGGGATGATTATGCAAGTGCCGCAACTGATATGTTTGATAAGCTAAGTGATAAATCTAAAGTTTCCGTTGCTGAAATGCAAAAAAACTTAGAAGAAAACCAACGAATCATAACAGAGTGGTCAGAAAACATTGCAAAGTTAGCGGAACGTGGCGTAGACGAAGGTTTACTCAACACATTACGTGAAGCAGGACCTGAATCCGCAGGACATGTTAAAGCTCTTGTAAGTGCCTCGGACACCGAATTAAATAAGTTGAGTGAATCTTTCGCCAAAGGTGGAGAAGTAGCAACAAAAGCATTAAGTACCTCTCTCGGAATTGAAAATACAGGTTTATTAGAAGCTGTTGGTCATTTGGTTATTGGTACTGAAAAAGCCTTATCTGATAGCATCAAAAGTGCCAATTTTGATGGGCTTGGTGTTGATATTGCTAAAGGACAAGCGCAAGGTATGGAGAAGGGCATACCAGAAATAAAGAAATCTGGAGAAGCAATGGCAAAAGCTGCCGAAGATGCAGCGAGAGATCAATCAGAAACACGCAGTCCATCAAGAGTGTTTGTTCGGATTGGTACGGATTTAGCTGACGGATTAGCACTTGGGATCAAAGATGGTATTCAAGCAGTTTTAAAATCAGTCAACTCTTTAATACAAGATATCGTTAAACCATTTGCGAATATATCATCTACTTTCGAAAAAATTGGTAAAGAAGCAACGGCTGGTATGGTTCGAGGGCTTCAAGCTGGAGAAAAACAAGTTTTGGCGACAGCTCGTAGCATTGCTAACAATGCAGCACAAACAGTACGTCAAGCATTGGATATTCATTCTCCATCACGTATTTTCGAACAGATCGGTAAATGGATTTCCGAAGGTTGGGCGATTGGTATTGAGTCAACTGGAAACCGTGTTGTAGACGCAGTAAGTGATATAGCGCTTAATGCGAAAGATATTGCAGAGCATTTTATAAATGAAGAGAAGAAATTGCGTAGTGGTGCCAATTCAGAGATTGCAAAAATTGAAAAAGACAAGGCTACTGAAATTGCTAAAATTCAAAAACGGATGAATGAGGATGTTGCGAAAGCACAACGTTCAGCTTCGAGTAAAAAGAAAAAATCAGCAAAAGACGAAGCACTTAAAATCCAAAGAATTAAAGAAGATGCAGCAGCAAAAATTGCAAAACTTGAGCAAACATCAGCTACGAAAATCGAAAAAATACGATCAGATTCTACTAAAAAGATTGTTAACTTAGAATCTGAAATGAATAAAATGTTGCTCGAAGAAACGAAACGACTTATTGATGATAAAAAATCATTAGACCAATTATCACTTATTGATGAAGCTAAAATTTGGGAACAGTCATTGAAGTTATTTACTGATGGTAGTAAAGAACGAGTTAAAGCGCAACAGGAGCATAAAAAAGCTGTTGAAGCTGTAAATAAAGAAGTTTTATCTACTAATCAGTCATACCAACAAGCAATGCAAAAAATCAATGATGATCTTATTAAGCAAGAACAAGATTTAAACAAAGCGTATGAAGATGCATTTAACAAACGATATGATAAATTATTCAATTCCACGGGTCTGTTTGATGAATTTAAGCGAAACACCGAAATTACAGGTAAAGAGTTGTTAGATAATCTACAAGGTCAAGTGTTTGGGTTCCGTGAGTGGCGTCGGGCTATGGATGATTTAGCTATGAGAGGCGTAAGCGATGAACTATTAAAAGATCTTAGTGAAATGGGTCCAAAAGCACTCGGTGAATTGCAGGCACTGAACCAGTTGAGCGCGGTAGAATTAGAAAAGTACAGCAATTTGTATAAAGAAAAATCAGCAGATGCACGTAGTCAAACTGAACGTGAATTGAAATCTATGCGTGAAGACGCTGACAAGCAAATCAAGGAATTACGCGAAACAGCCAAGAAGCAACTAACTACTTTACAAACAGAGTGGCGTGAAAAAATCAAAGCACTTACAACCACTACTCAAAATGAAATGAGTTCACTAAAGCAAGTTGGTGTTAACGCTGCACAAGGATTACTGGATGGATTGAAGTCAATGGATGGAGAATTACAGAAGCAAGCTAAAGCAATAGCAAATAGTATTAAATGGACAATTGAGGATGCTTTAGATATTCATAGTCCTTCAAGATGGATGCGTGATTTCATTGTTGGTAATCTTGCACGCGGTTTTGATGTGGGAGTAGATCGACAAAAATCATTTTTAACAAATGCATCTGAAAAAATCGGTGACTTTATCAAACCTTCTATTGTTAATCCGTTGCGAGGTGCTAAAGTTAACCTCGGCTTAGACAAGCCATCATCGATGATTAATAACTATTCAACTATCAATAATATTTCGGGTAATGCTGAAGAAAATAGCATCCAAGTGGAAACATCTGACGTGATTTTATATGGCGAAAAAGTCGCGGAAATAATGTATAAAATCGTTAGTGGTAAGCAATACCGAGGTGCTAATATGGCAGCTATGGTGAAAGGGGTGACCTCATTATGACGTTAATATTTGTTAGAAAAAATGGGTCACAAATCAATTTGCTTGACGCAGGAATTCGAGTTATGGAGTTCGAACCTGAATCTATGGACAATATGAACGAATCACATAACTTAGATGGCGGTGGCTATATTGTCACCAACAATGGTTATAACACTCGTTACATTGACGCTACTTTTAAAATAAAGGGCTATGATTTAGCTGATTATGCATTGTTCAGAAGTGAATTGTTTGCATTATTTAGTAGTAGAGAGGATTTCTACATCATTGACACAAGAGTAAGTGGTTTGTGGTGGCACGTACGCAATGACGGGAAATTTAGTTTGCAACGTACATTAAAAAATGGTGTATGCAATGTCAAATTTATATGTGAGTTACCGTATGCACAATCCAGAGCAAACTGTATTGACTTGCAGAATCGTAAAGAGTGGGATGTAGATTTATGGAGCTGGGGCATGGGTCTTGATTGGGACAAGGAATATAAATATATTCACAATTCTAATGCTTTTGTCATCGACAATATTGGTAATGTAGCTATTGATCCAAGAGAACATTTTTTAGAAATTACGATTAAGGCAACAGCTACAACGTATCTACAAATCACAAATCTGACAACAGGTGACGTATATCGTTACGATGGTGCACTAACAACAAGCGACACACTCGTTTTAAGTGGTATTCGTACACTTAAAAATGGAACATCTGTTTTTAAAAATACAAATAAAAAACTACTCACTATAGCAGTGGGTGAAAATACTTTTTCTGTGGAAGGCGGTACTATTCAAAGTATCGCTTTTAATTTTAAATTTTTATACATGTAAGGATGTGAGAAAATGACAGAATTATATAATACGGAATCCCCAATTGACCGAAAAAGACGCAATAATATTAATGCAACATGGGATGATATTTTAAGTCGTTTTGCTAATCTCCAGCGGCAAATCAATATTCTGGCTGGAGGTCAGGAAGTCGATGAATTAATTGCACGAATTGAGCGAGCTATTGAGGCTGCTGAAAACGATGTACAAAATTTCATTGCTCAAGTTAATGAGTCTGTACAGCAAGCTATTAACGAGAATAACAACGCTTTACAAACAGCTCTACAAACTGTATCTGTAACATTGGATGAGCTTAATATTGCTATCAGCAATGCAGAAACGGCTACGGAAGATGCAACTAACGCCAAAAATGCTACTATCCAAGCAACTCAGGATGCACAAGAAGCTATTAACACTATGCAATCACTCATCGATAATTTTGGTTCCAGAGGTACTTGGTCTTCGGCCACACAATACTTTAAAAATAATCTAGTGGGTCTAGACGGACGCACTTATATAGCTTTAGAAGAAAATATTAATAAGCCTGTTACGAATCAAAGTGTATGGGCTTTATTTGCTGATAAAGGGGCACAAGGACCAGAAGGACCGCGTGGATTACCTGGTAAGGACGGCAAAGATGGCACAGGGGTAAATATCATCGGTGGATTAACGAGCGAGGATGATTTACCAACCGTAGGAACACCAGGTGATGCTTATATGATTGGGGGAGACCTTTATGTTTGGCAGGATGACACAGATAGCTGGAAGAACGTAGGTCCAATCCAAGGTCCAGAAGGTAAATCAGCCTATGATCTAGTTGTAGAAAACGGCTTTGAAGGAACCATGGAGGAGTGGATTGTTTCATTGAAAGGCGAGCAAGGTCCTCCAGGACCAGACGGCCCAGCTGGTCCACCCGGACAAGATGGTAAAGATGCCGATTTAACAGAAGTTACTGCACAATTGGGCCAAATAGTACCTAAAGTGGATAACTCATGGCAAATGAACAAGTATAACGCTACAAGTTCAATGAATTTAGGTGACGTATCTCATACTAAGACATTTCAATTTCATGCTACTAATTGGAAGTCTACAACTAATGTTGAAACTTTGTTTATTGTATTCCCAACACTGACAGTATTTTCAGGAATCATAAAAATAACAGCTAGCAGTAACTATAATAACACAGACGCAGGAGGAGGATGTACGGTAGAATATAACACGCAATTCTATTCCGGAACTTTGCACAAATACAGCAAAACTATAACAACTATTTCTCCGGGCTTTGCTCAAAATTACTACCTTAATGACTTAACTTTGGACAACACTGATAAGCACTTGTTAATACCTATATTTAAAGCACCAACAGCTAATAATGTGATGGCTATTGAAGTAACACTTATTGGTAACAATGTCCCGAATGATATTATGTCAAAAGCTTATATTACTAGTATTGATGAAGGTTCTCCAACTGCTTTAGGTTATCCGTGGACACCGCAAACAACTAGTTTTATGGATAAAAAACAAAATAATCTTATAAGTGGTTCTATTACAAGTAGGAGTACATTTCCACTTATTTTTGCACCTGATGGTACACAATCCCACGTATTCCACAAAAGTCCGAATCTCTATATTGCACCAGCAGACATAGACGGCAATAACCCTAATTGGGGTCTAGCCACTATTTTTATGTTAGATGGCACTGTGCATATGCCAAAACTTATTGTAGATGGTGTTGATTTAAAGCAATCTGTAAGTAATGGTAAAGCACAAGTAGCATCTGCCATTACTGGTAAAGGAGTTCAAACTGCTTCGGATGCTACTTTTGAAACAATGGCTAATAATATAAATAAAATACCTACAGGTGTAGGGTATTCTACTGGTTCTATAGTTGTTAATACCTCAATGACTACAGCTACAACTTATCTTAACGGTAGTGCAGGTCCTACAATGTATTACTTTGATGTGAGTAATCTAAGTTTTACACCAAAGTTTATAATAGCTATTGCAGGTAGTGGAATCGTACAATATCAATCTATCATGTATGCAAATGATTATTTGTCAAATAATTGGTCTGTTAAAACTGGGATTTTTAATGCACATGCATATTCTAGTCCGTCTGACCCTAACAGAACATTACTAAGGGCGTCTACTGCACAAAATATTTACAGGGTGTTTGTTCCTGCTACAGGTTCTTATATTTATCATTGTTATAGTTAATAAAGGAGGAATTTAAATGCTCAAACGTGGAAATAGAATTATATACGATACGACTACAAGGAAAGTAGTATATCAAACAGGTGAAGCAGCAGGAGATATACTACCACATGATGATTGGAACACACTAGAATATATTGACGTACCATACGGTTCCGTTGATTATTCAAAGTCCTATATTGATCGTATTGATGAAGAGGGAAATCCTGTGGTTATATCTTATGATATTTCTGAAACAGAGGAACAACGTAAAATCAGAGAGCTTGAGGATGCATTGTTAATACAAGCAGAAAATGAAATTGGAGGGATATTATAATGGTTAATCAAATCGTTGTAAGAATAGCAGCGGAGCGTATCATGACAGGTGGTTTAAATCCTAAGACAGAGAAAACGTATGTTATTGATGATGTGACAAATGAGGCATATCGTACGGCTGTTGAAGATTACATTTTAACGGCTACTGAGGGTGTTTAAACTATTATTTTTTAAGTATAAATCTTATCTTTTTTAAATTATGTGATAAGGTAAATCTATTAAATTAATTTGATTAAAGGAGACGAAATTAGCATGGAAGAAAAAGACTTAATAGGTTTTTATGCAATACAGTTGAAAATTATTGATAGTTTAGATAAATCAAAGGAGAAATGGTTTTCCATACTTGAAAAATCTTTGGATAATGAAGAATTAAGAAATACCTGTTTCGAAGAAATAAATGAGATAGACGCGAAGTTAATGCGCCTTGAAAGAATTGACCTAGAAGTTATATCTGAGTATATAGATCTTTTGAATAAAAAAATAAAAAGGTTCGAGAAAAAATTGAAGAAATTGAAATCAGAAGAAGATAAAAACAATTAATTTACGTAACCATATCATAGTTCCATATTGTTCAGTAAGCGCTACTCCAATTGAGTAGCGTATTTTTATTAAATTTGAATACCAGGAAGGAGCTTTATAATGGACGAAATAGTATTAAATGAATTAAAAGAAGTAAAAGAACTGCTCCAGGTTGTTATGAGTAGCCAAGAGCAGAATGAAAATCGCATTATTCAAATGTTATCAAATATAGAGGGACGCCTATATTCTATTGAGGAGAGTATAACCTTTATAAAAAATGGCGGTAATTATCTTGGTGATGCAAAAGGACCTGCGGGTGTACCAGGATTATAAAAACAACTCTGAAATTTTGAGTGGCGTATTTTTATTAGAAAGAAGGTGGTTGTTTGCTTACTGTTACAGATGGTTCACAGGTGGAGCCTTTAATAAAAATCGGCACAGACTTTAAAATGGAACAAATAGTAGACGGTACTTTTACAGTATCGTTTTCTTGTTTTCCTAGCGAAAATAATCCTGGTTACGAACTACTAAAGTCTGAATCAATCGTCACTGTGGATGGTAACGATTTTCGTGTAAAGGTTTTTGCTGATAATGTTTATAGTAAATCGGTAACAGCATTAAGTATTTTTTATGACCATTTGAAAACGTATAGGCATGGCATATTTGAGGGTAGTCACACTTTAAATAATCACATTAATTTTGCTTTACAAGGTACAGGGTGGACATTTACATCAGATGCAAATATCGCAAATGTCACTAATTATATACGTTCATTTGGTAATGATAATGTTATTAAATTAGTTCAAAAAATATGCAAGTACCATGATTGCGAATTTCAAATTTTGCCTAACAAACAACTATATTTCGCTAAGGAGATTGGTGGCAATTACGACTATCAATATCGGTATAAGCACAATATATCGTCAATCGTTTTGCAGGAAGATACGACTAATCTTGCTACTTATATTCAAGGTTTTGGTAAGGATGACTTAACCGTTGATTATACGTCACCCAATTTTACTATTTTTGGTCATAGGGAAGAGGATCCTGTTAAAGATGATCGCTTTACTGATGCTACAGCTTTGATAAATTACATCAAAAGCAAGCTACAGGACGAGCCACTACTAGCGATTGAAACGACAATTCCAGAGCTTGTTGCAAGAGAAAATGGCGAACGTGTTTGGCTTATCTATGAGCCACTAGGTGTTGAAATGTCAACTCGAATATTAAAGCAAACGAAAGTTTTGTATAACGGTAAATTAATAACATCTAGTGTTGTTTTCGGAAATTCACTTCCAAAATCAATAGAAGATACGCTTGCAGATCAGGAAGAAAAAATAGGCGACACCAACGAATATATTGACGATACAAAAGAAGAATTAAAAGAAGAAATCGAAGAAACTAAAGATAAGTTGCAAGGTGAATTTAGAAGTGAAATCAAGAAAACGGATGATCGTATAACGTTAGAAGTAGAACATATCAACACTTCCATCGCTGCTATAGATATTAAAGCAGATAACATTAATTTATCTGTAAATAATCGTATCACTAACGAAATGGCTGCTATCAACTTAAAAGCCGATAACATCAATTTAAGCGTCAACAATCGTATTACAAATGAAGTATCTGCAATTGACGTAAGAGCCGGAAGAATCGAAATAGCTGTTTCTAATTTGGATAGAGACACAAAATCTTCTATAAATGTAATGCAAAATAGTATCAATTTAAAAGTAGACAAAGGCGGCTCTATTACTGATATTAATTTGAGCCCAGGGGTTGCGACAATTAATGCTGATAAGATTAACTTGAATGGTGCCGTAATAGTCAGTGGTGACATAAGTGGAGCTACAAATATTAATGTGAGTAAAAATATAACTGTGGGACAAACGCTCAATATAGGTGAAAGTTGGACAGGTAATTATAATATAAATTTTGGTGGAGAACATGGGGCAATGCAAATAAAAGCCCAAGGCGATATGATTACCTTATCTGCTAACAGTGGTGTTAAAATCCAACATGGTCCTCTATGGATAGAAAACAATACTGCTGTAACTTCTTCTGTCATTGGTATGAATCTAGTGTGGAACGGATCTCAAGCAGGAGCAGGAGGGAGATTGTATGTACGTTCATACAGTGGTGAAATTGGATATTTAGAATTAAAAAAATAAGGGAGAATGATAAAGATGGATAAATACGTAATTGTGATGATGGATGGAGCAAAGGTTTCAACAACAGGGGTTAACTTAAGTACTGTTGCTACAATATTCAATTCTAATAATACGATTGCTGCTAAAATCGGAAAGAAAAGTATGAGCAAACATTTAGTTTCTGCAATCGTTAAGATGGAAGCCTTTAATAAAACAGAAGACAGAAATGTCACAATAAAAGTAGGTGAGACGCTATTATTCACTAACACAACGAATCCGAATAAACTATTAGATTCCTTAACTAGTGATATTAATAAAAAACCGTATGCCATGGTCAATGATGAAATTTTAATCAACCGAGCTATGTATCAATACGCAGAAGTTGATGAGGAGCAAAATACTGTGGAAACTGAAACGCAAGCATAAGGCTTAGCGTTATTTTTATTGTCTAAAATACCAAAGGCTTGGAAATTTGCCTTTCACAGATAAATGGTGGAGGGCTTTATATCGAAAAAAGGAAGGTGTCAGATGAAAACAGACACACTATATACATCACTTGTAGGCGGCTCAATGGCATGGGTCGCTTATTTTGTAGGTGGGATTGACCATTTAATAAAGGCGTTAGTTATATTTATGGTTATCGACTATTCATTAGGTTTTATGGTTAGTTTAGTCTTCAAGAAAACTGAAAGCAAAAAGATGTTTAAAGGCTTAATTAAAAAGACGGCAATGGGTTTAATGGTCATTGCTGCAGTACAACTAGACCAAGCTACAGAGAGTGGCAATTTTATGCGTAATGCTATGATTCTATTTTTGATAGGCATGGAAGG
This sequence comes from Lysinibacillus sp. NPDC047702, assembly GCF_050272555.1. Taxonomy (NCBI): domain Bacteria; kingdom Bacillati; phylum Bacillota; class Bacilli; order Caryophanales; family Bacillaceae; genus Lysinibacillus; species Lysinibacillus sp. NPDC047702. The sequence goes on from NZ_JBNNMG010000059.1 coordinate 26,775, forward strand.
TATAAGCATGATAGAGAACCTAGGGAAATTAGGCATTAAAGTACCAAAATTTCTTGCAAATGCATTTGCACAATTACAAACTGATAATGATGATAAAAAGGGTGATAAACAATGACTAACATTACAACCACATGTCGAGATCTTGCTGAACTATTACCTGCAGCACAAACAGCTTGCCGACTTTTGTTCCAAGAGTGTTTTAAAGCTGGCATTAAAAACATTTTCATTACCGAAACGCACCGTAGCCAAGAACGCCAGAATTACTTATATGCTCAGGGGCGTACTAGACCTGGGCAAATTGTTACCTGGACACTAACTAGCAATCATAAGTCTCGGCTAGCTTGGGATATTGCTGTAGGTCCTCCACAGTCTTTATATGATGTAACTACTCTAAATCGGGTGGGGACTATTGCACGTAAGCTTGGCATTACATGGGGTGGCGATTGGGTAGGTAGTATTGATCGACCGCATTTTGAAGTTAAATCATCATGGAAGATGCCTGCAGGTTATAAGTTAGAAGGAACCGTAATCGTGCCATCAAATAGTAAGTTAAAAGTACAATTAATCGTAGAGGATAAAAAGGAGGAAATCAAAATGACTCAAACATGGAACCCTGGTTCACCAGCTATGAAAACTGAGGCTGAAAACTTTATTGCACAGGCGGTTGAAGATAGTATTATTAAGGAATCACACTTAAAGGATTTACAGAATGGTACAATGACCACTGATCGGTTAATTGGGTTGTATATTACGATTCAGCAACGTAGAAATAAATAATATGAAAATTGATTAATTATTGGTAAACTATAGATATATTGAAATTTTAAGGAGAAGATGCAATATGAAAAAGATATTAATGTCAGGAATCATATCATTAGGACTCCTATTCACTGGGATTTCAAGCACTAATGCTGCATATCCAGAGATGAAACCTACAAAATATTTAACCTTCGATAATCAAGATGATTATAAAGACTTATTAAAAGGTAAAGGCTATACAAAAGATAACTGGGTTATGGTAATGGAGAAAGATCCTTGGATTATGATGCCAGGATACTCAGGAGTACGAGAAGTAAAAGGATTTACTAACGGCAAAAAGATATTCAGAAAACGACATATGTGGAAAGATGATGAGCACCCTATTGTATTCGAAGAAGGTAAGCGTTATTTGTTTATATATGATATTGATAATAGATTAAATGACGGTATTCTTGAGATAATCGAAATTCCAGAAAAATAACCATCAATGACCAGGTAATCACAAAAAATGTGAGCCTGGTCATTTTTTATTTTAACTAGAATAGCTATTTAATCACACGTTTCAACATACAGATTTACCTACTGACCAATTATATTTTGGAACCATCCTCTAGTATAAAATTACTTTCAAATCTAACTCCACAAATCTTTGCTATCTCCTCTAACTCGCTAACTTTAAAATCATCACGACGCATTTTATTAGATAAGTTTTGAGATGATGTACCTAGAGCTTCAGCTACTTCAGTTACAGTCATTCCCGTTTTAATTAAAAGAATTTTTATAGATTCTGTTTTACTCAAAATAACACCTTCTTTCAAAATCAGTTGATACTAAAATTATACACTTTAAAATTACAATGTAAACTATTGAATTAATTTATAAATTAAAAAGTGTTTACTTTGTAATTTATATATGTATAATGAAACTTATAAGTTTCAAAAAAGTTGTTTCAACTTGAAGGAGGAAGTTATGTCAAAATTACACTTATTAAACGAAATATCAACAGTTGTTAAAATGGCCTGTGATGTTATTGATGAGACAAAACTTGCTTTGTATTTAGATGATTTATTATCCACATATTCGATTGAAATAAAAGACGAGATTAATGTTTCAGAAAGTAATGATAATTTACTAACTATGTATGTCAATGCTATTAAACTAGAAAACTATTCAACTTCTACTATTACTAACTATCAATACGAATTAAAACGTTTTATAAAATTTGTACAGAAAAATGTTTTGCGTGTTACAACAGCAGACATACGTCAATATCTTGCTGCTCAAAGTCATTTAAAAAGTGGTACTATCGCTACTAAACTAACTATTATAAGTTCTTTTTATAGCTGGTTGGTGCAAGAAGAAATGTTACTGAAAAATCCGACTGCAAAGATAAAGACTCCAAAAACACCTAAAAGGCTTCGAGAGGGATTAACTATTGAAGAGTTAGAACTTGTTAGAGAGTCCTGTGAAACAATGCGCCAACGAGCTTTAATTGAAGTATTTTATAGTACAGCATGTCGATTGAGCGAACTAAGTTCCCTAAATATTAAAGATATAAACTGGCAAGATATGAGCGTGATTGTATTTGGAAAAGGCAGTAAGGAAAGAAAAGTATTTTTAAGTTTCAAGGCTCTCTATCATTTGAAAAGATATTTAAAATCACGTACAGATGATTGTGAAGCATTATTCATTACAGAACGCCAGCCATATAGAAGATTGACTAATAGGGGAATACAATTTCAAATAGATAAAATAGAACAAGTTGCCCATGTAAGTAAGCCATTAACACCTCATGTAATGCGACATACATTCGCTACGCTTGCAATGGACGCAGGGATTGAGTTAGCTGATTTACAACACCTTTTAGGTCACGAAAACCCTTCTACAACGCTAAGGTATGCCCCGGTGAGTGAAGAAAGAAAACGTGATGCATTTAAAAAGTATCATGTCCAATAAGAAGGTAGTTGCAATTAAAGAACGTATGTTCTATAATTCGTTTTAACAGAACGTACGTTCTTTAATTTAGAGGAGGGAATCAAATGACAGATTTTAATCCAGTTCCAAAAGTAGCCGAAAAAACAAAATCTAAGAAAAAAGACCCATCCAAAAAAGTTGCAGAAAAACCAAAACAGCCACCAAAGCATCCTGAACGTGATGAATTTGATCTTGAAGAACTAGCGTTTAGTTTGAGTGAAGCTTTTGAGGAAAAGAAATATAAGATGTTTGCTGTATACAATCAAGATGAACCGTTATCAGGGAAAGTAACAAAAATGGATTCAAACACCAAATTAATACACATACAAGATAAATATTTTAATGTTCATAAAGTACATTTTTTAGATATTTTAAGTGTTTCAAATATGGAATAAAGGGGACTTGTGAATGGCAGTAAAATATAAATTTCCACTAAATAAATTTCTAGATGTTACACAAGAAAAACCTGATCTATTAAATATGGTAACTGCTAATATACCCAGTGATACAGTTACACGAATTTATGAGTGTAAAGATACATCAATCATACACAGCATAAGTAGTAGCTCTAATCATGCAAGTATTTCCAACGCCAAAGGTTATGAGTACATTCAGGAATGGGAAATCAGATATGCAGTCGATCACATATTAAATGTTGATTATTCTAATGTAAGTATGCTGGTAAGTAGTAATGGAGTAATTCATTTATATGCCAATAAGGGAACTACATTAGTAAATTAGGAGAAAAAATAATACCAGTAATCTCGGAAAGAGAGGTCTTAAATTCTTCTAGATTTCAATAGAAAACAGGGTCACAACATAAATGACCCTATTATGACCCTGCTAAATGGTATAAAGTTGAGTAACTGTGATTCGTGAAATTTCGGAAAAATTAAGAGGTTGTTAATTTATGAGTAGGAATGATAAATAGTGGAGTAGCGGTGGTTCAATTCACATATAAGAACGTAAAAAACCAGGTCTACGCGGCGCTCGTCGTGCACCTCAGTTCTCAAAACGTTAATATACCAATGGTTATCGGCTCTTTCCCCTGTCCGGGAGAGAGCCATTTTTATCTTCAATTTCACGTTTTGACCCCATTTTGACCCCGCTATCATCTAAAAAGTTTTTACATTGCTTTTTTCCTTCATAAAATCACTTAATCTTTCCGTAACACTTTGTTGAGTTTCCTCTAAAATATGAGTGTATATATTTGCAGTAGTTTCAAGTCGGGCATGGCCGAGTTGTATCTGCACTTCTTTCAATTGAGCACCAGAAGCAAATAATAATGATGCATAGGTATGTCGCAATCCATGCACTTTAATATCTTTAACACCAAAACGCTTACATAATGATCTTAATGTTTCGTTGGGATAACCTAATCTCAACGGTTGTAACTCATCCCGTATAAATAAAAATTTTTGTTGTTCATTTTGTCGTCCAAGTGAGAAGCGGATTTCTCTATTTACCCTCATTAACCTAGTTAACAATTCAAATGTCTCATCATCCAGTTTTATTTTACGTCTAGCGTTCTTTGTCTTTGGAGTGAGTAAAATATATTCTCCATTCTCCCAATACAGTGTACGACGCACATGGAGCTCCTTAGACTCTTTCATAATATCTTGGTCTTGTAAAGCTAACAATTCACCTTTACGTAACCCAGTCCATACTAATGTGTGAAACATAGCATAATTACGCAAGTCGCAAAATTCTTTTGCATTTGTTAAAAATTTTGTTGTTTCTTCTCTAGTCCATACGCCTTCAAAAGCCTCATTATCCTCTGCTATGTGTTTATCTAGAGCTGGATAGATAATATATTCTGTAGGGTCATGTGTTATGTAACCCTCCTGTAAAGCATATTTAAAAACTAAACGTGCCTGGATTACGTAATCTTTAAAAGATGGCATTGAATTAGCCATTTTATTTACGAAATCTTGAAAATATTTTTTGTTTATTTCTGCAATCTTCAGCTGAGAAAAATAGGGTAAGATCCATTTGCTGAACTTATTACTTTTAGCTTTAATAGTTGATGGTTTTAGTGTCTGACTCTGACCTTCCCACCATTCATTAAAAACATCCTGATAAGTAAGATCTTTATTATTAGCATAACTGTCCATTTTATTTTCTTTCAAAATTCGTTCTACTGCTGCAACTGCTTCACTTTTCTTTAAAAAACCACGTCTAGTTATACGAATTGGTTCTCCTGTTTGTGGATTTTTACCCACATACATTTTTAAGAGCCAACGTTCTCCTGATTTTGTTTTGTACTTTTGATAGGATGCCATATAACAATCTCCTTTTAAATTTCTAGTATAGTAATTAAATAATCAGCATGTTGCCCATCCGTTTCTGAGGAATTTAACAAAACGTAATACACGCCACTAAATTTGATTACTTTGCTGCCTTTTTCCCAATAATCGATTTGTAAATATGCCCCGAATCGTTCTACAATTTCTTGAATACTCTTTATGGCAAACACCCTCCGAACGTTTGTTCTTTTATAGCTAGAAAAAAATAGCCCAATCGAGCTTATTAATCTAGTAGAACAATATTTATTTAAATTTTATGCAATTTATTAACTACCACCTCCAATATCCTAATAGGCCTTAGAATTAGGACATTTTCATGGTTATGTCCTAATTCTTATTTATTATGTTTTTTTGCAATAAATGTGTCATAAAATATTTTTAAATCATTTAGGTCATCTTCTGGAGCTGCACCTAAATTTTTATACCATTCACGTAAATCAGAATCGGCAATAAAGTTTTCAAATGTTATTTCATTGTTAGAAGTATTTTCGTGTCCCACAAGTTCATCAATAGATATTTCAAAAACTTCTGCCAACTTAGTCAATGTATCTATATCGGGTTCGCGTGTACCACGTTCATACGCTCCATAAGTTGCTCTAGCAACATCAATTTTTTTAGCCATTTCTTCTTGTGATAATTTTAAATTTTTTCTAAATCTAATTAAGTTGTTACATAAATCCACGAAACGTACCTCCTTTCACTATATATCTATCTTAAACGCTACAAAATGTAGAATCAAAATACTTTTTTGATTAGCTTCAAAAAAGAGCATAATGGTATTGACACGCTACAAAATGTAGCTTATTATGATGTTATAAATCTTGTTAGGTGGTGAAAAAATGCAAAAGACACGCAATTGGTTAAAACAATTGAGGGTATCTAAAGGTTATACACAAGAGCAAGTTGCTGAGAGCACTAAAATGAGTAGATCATTATATGGTCACATTGAATCTGGAACTAGAGGCGCAACGGTAAAAAACGCAAAAAAAATAGCTGAACTTTTAGAGTTCGATTGGACACTTTTTTTTGTGAATGATAGCTACGAAATGAAGCTAAAAAATAAAGTTTCTTGAAAAAAGCTACAAAAAGTGTCTTTTTGGAGTATGATTTCCTCACTATAAATTAACACAAAGTGAAAAGGGGATAAATCAGTCCACTATACCTTTTAAACATCCGTCCTAATAGCTAACACAGCGGTAGCAACGTTAATTAAATCGAAAGGTGGTGTAAGCATGATTTTAAGATTTGTAATAACTATATTGCTAGGAAGAAAAAAGCAATATATCAATGTTGTGAAAGTAGGAAAGCGGAATGTACTCATTCAAATTGAAGAATACACTCCTGCATCTGTAATACTTCAAAATCCAGATGATTAATCAAATTTTCCCTTTAAGTAAAAGGAATGAAGGTCGTTCTTCTTCGATTTTGTTTGTGATAGAAGAATATAGTTCAATGTCTTGATTGATATTACCTAGATCAATAGGGTTGTCTGGCATAGATTTAAGTAATTCTAATTCTTTGATTTTCTTTGAAAAATGACCGTAAATCAGTAACAAATCTTCTGTAGTGAAATCAATTGGCATATGTATCACCTCCAATCTACCAATAGTTTAGCAGATTGGAAATACTTCGGAAAATAGGAGGTTCAATCATGACTCAATTAGTTTTCATCAATACAAACAACCAGGCAGTAACAGATAGCTTAACAATCTCCGAAATGTTTGGAAAAGAACATAAGCATGTTCTACGTGACATTGAGATACAAATTGAAAAGTTAAAAGAAGCTGGTGAGTTGGAATGGGGGGTGTCCAACTTTGGGCAGGCCCATTACCAACATCCACAAAATAAACAATGGTACCCAAAATACAATTTAACTGAAGATGGGTTTGCAATTGTAGCCATGTCTTATACAACTCCAGAAGCTATGAAAATGAAAGTCAAATTCATAGAGGAGTTTAAGAGAATGCGAGTATTTATCCAAGAGCAACATGTAAAGCCACTTTCTGAAAAAGAACAGCTCAAAGCTTCTATGAGACTATCACTGGAAACATCCGAAGAGGTTGAAACTCTCAAATTGGAAGTTAGTGAAGTGAAAGAAACTGTTCAAACTATAGTTAATACCATGCGTATTGATGGCAGCCAAGAAGCCCAAATCCGCAAACGTGGTAATGAAGCGGTTATGGAAGCACTTGGTGGTAAAGATGCCAATGCTTACAAACAACTAAGTAAACAAGTATTTTCAGCCTTTTGGCGTGATTTTAAAGATCATTTTCAAATACCACGTTATGGTGATTTACCAAGATCATGTTTTGCGGATGGTATCAAATTTATTTCTATGTGGCAGCCTTCCACTTCATTACGAATGGACATTACGACTTGTAACGGACAACAACATCTAAAGTTAGTAGATGGTGGTGTAAATTAAAAATTGTTAGGCGAGCAACTTAAAGGATGGTGTTCACCGATGAGTATAAAAGAACGAATTGAAAAAATAGACTCTCTTGAACTTGAGTTATGGGAAAGAAAAATTGAGTTAGTTGCCGAAAGAGCCTACTTAAAAGGTGTACAAGATGGGCAGTCAAAGTGTAACTATCCGCCAACTCTAACAAAGAAAGATTTAATTGAGATTTTCCAAACTTCTAAATCTTCTATAAATAGACTTGTATTAAGAAAAGATTTCCCAAAGATTATACCGATGGTTGGCAAGTATCCCAGAGATAAGGTATTTGCGTGGATCGACAGAAATTCCACTGGTTCTTCAGAAAATATACTCAAGTTTCAAAGAATCAAATAGAAGAGACCAGGGCAAATGGCCTCTACTAAACTACTAAACTGTTAAGAGGTTTGGGCAATAAACCTCTTGCCTATATATTAACTTATTTGCCAATTATACTTTGTTCCGCTTTTG
>NZ_JBNNMG010000060.1:0-34552 GCF_050272555.1 Lysinibacillus sp. NPDC047702
CCGACAGACAATAAACATGAAAGTGAAAAGGAACAGAAAATATACGGACATGGGATGTATTAAAAAAAGTGTCTAACTTGATATTGCAATTTACGAATTAATTTCATTTGCATAATATCTCTGTTTTTCATTGTCTTGAGCTACTAACATAAAATTCATAACCTCCCAACTAAAAAACGTGTAATCCTTTACTTTAAAGATTACACGTTACTAGAGAATACCAAAAGTACTTTTGGTATATTTTATTCATTTTTCATAAATAATCCTTAATTTAAATCATTTTCTTTAGAATGTTGTCTTTAATATTTTGAATATGTGTATGACTTAAACCCATAACCTTCCCAATCCAACGCATGGACTTTCCATCTAGCATCCAGTTAAGTACTTGCATTTCTCTGTCACCAGTAACTCTTTCAAGAAGTGTTTGTACCTCTAGTAGCTTCTTTTCATACTCTGCAACACGTTTTATATTTTTTGAACGTCTAAATACCTCCTGCATAATCGGATCACCTACACCACCTGCTGCCTTTGGTAATGTAGCTTCAATTCCATATTGTGCTGTCTTTGCTCCAACGACCATTTCTGTTCGCATTTCTTTGATGGCGTTAACCATCCAGTGGTAGTCTGTAATCATTGAATCTAAAGCATCTGGTGTAATCGTCAGTGTTCTCTCTTTTAACATAGTTTGCTCCTATGTGTTATAATTACTTATCTGACTAGCCGAAGGGCATGAACCAATTCGAGCTGTAGCGTGTGGCGACGCTGCGGCTTTTTTATTTTTATTAATACACGACATGCACAAAGCCATCTTCACGAATCTGTACAGGCTGTCCGTCTCCATCATCAAAATAGACTTTTCCCCAGCCATCGATATATTCCCAGTAACCTAAATTGTATTTGTCACCATAGCGCTTTTGAAAATACTCTCTAGCTTCGATATAGGTTTTAAATTCTGGGAAATTCTCTTCATCTTCACGACTGATAATAAACAATAAATATTCCCCCCTATGCAAAATCCTCATATTGTGCAGTTCTCTATCATTTGTTTACGTAGTCAACAAACGATAACAACGCGGTGTTTTAACTCGTAAACAAGAGTAAATTCTCAAATTGTTCAGTTAAAGATTTCAATTTAGCTTGCATCTACATAAAATGAAACTTTTATAACTCTCTTTCGTAAATACATACATAACCAATTCAATGGAGGTGTCTAAATGAAAGATATTTTTAAAGGGATTCTAGCATTAATCTTAGCCTTAGCTATATGGGATGGAATTAAATACATATGGAATCTTTTTATTTAAACACCGAGAAAACAGCCAATCTTTGGTTGTTTTTTCTGTTTGAACAAATGTTTTCAATCTTCTGCTGAACAATTTTGTTCGATCAAGTATTACCGAAAATCTTTTTTCACTAATACTTGATAATGTTCTTTAATTGCTTCAAATGATTCTGAAGAAACTGAGCTAATCACATTTTCTTTACCTATTACTTGTGGTTCTTCCATCTTGTCACCGCATATTTCAACGACTACATTATATTGATAAATGGCTTGTACCTTCCCCAATAACAAAGCATTATTTATACAAACTAAACAATCTGAACCTAAAATCATTTAATTTTCTCCCTTCCTTTATGCAGCTAAAAACTGGCACAAACGTTCGCATATAGTTATAATTGTCTTATCTTAAAAACAAAAGGAGTCTTGCCTTATGAGTCAAAGAGTTGCCTACTATGATGTTGCACCTGATGGTATGAAAATTATGATGGATATGGAAAAATACACTAAGAAGTCTACAATTAATCGAGTAACTCGGGAGCTTATCAAAATAAGAGTCTCCCAAATTAATGGATGCGCGTTCTGCTTAGACTTGCATACATCCGATGCTCGTAAGATGGGTGAAACCGAACAGCGTATTTATTGTTTAAACGCTTGGAATGAATGTACTTTTTATACACCTGAATTAGAAAGTTGCTCTAGAATTATCTGAGCATATAACTTTAATTCCTACTAAAAAAGTTCCAGATGAACTATATAAGCGTGTTCGTGAATACTATGACGAGAAACAGTATGTTGACCTTGTTCTAATCATCAATCAGATCAACAGTTGGAATAGAATTTCTATTGCAATGGGGAATACAGTAACTGAAAAATAATAACTCTTAAACGAACATCTCAAGGTGTTCGTTTTTCCCCCTTTTGCTTCACAATTTCTTTCTGATACGATCTTCAAACTGTTTCAGTAGCTACTCGGTGCAAGCAATATATCCTGGATAATTTAGCGTCCTATTTTGAATAACCCATTCAAAGGTTACTTGGTAAGAATCACCGTAATTCGTTAATCCAACGTACTCTACACCTTCCATAGAAACTTCTTCTTCTGAAATGTCGTCAGCTCCCCAAAACATAGTGTCTGTTAGTGGTACTTCTCCCCAACTATCAAAATTTCTTGAAGCTCATCCATAGGAACTCCTGATTGTTCATGATAAAAAGCTAAAGCTTCTTCCTTTGAATAGTGAGCAATCCATTGATAATCATCCATACGGAACACTTTCATATTCATGATTTTAAAAGCGTCATCCAAAGTATTTTGCTTTTCTTCAACTGAAAACTCATTAATGTTAGCCATCTCCATTCTCCTTTTCTGTTGATAAATCAATATTGAAACTCCCAATAAACATTTCACAGTACGCACAATTTAAATCAAAGGATTTATCTTTAAAATCCTGAACAACTCTTGGTGGTGTAACAACCATTTTTGTTTCACAATGCGAACATTCAATCTGTATAGAAACTTTCATATTTCAGCCACCTTCTTGAACAATATGTTTCGAACACGATCCTCAAATTGTTCATTAGTTTCTTACAGCGTACAGCGGAGCTACGTTTTTTTGTTTTAAAATCTATTTCACGGGCAATTCACTATACAAACATAGCTATCACGTCATATTAATAGTAATGTAAAGCTAATTTAGCCTTACTCCTCCGAGTTTTTTTTATTAAGGGTCACTCCTATCCCAGGTGACCCTTTTTTTATTGACTTATCTCACAAAAATATATTTTTTAACGCCTATAACTGAATGGATTAACACCCCACTCCTCCTCTTCAGCCAACATAATATATAGTGAAAAGGAGGTGTTTTTTATGGGATACTACTGCGGCAACTCCGGCGGCGGATATGGTAATGGTTCAACATTCGTTCTAATTGTCGTTCTTTTTATTCTTTTAATTATTGTCGGCGCTACATTCATGACTGGATATTAACATTTCCGATTTAAGGGTTGCCAGGGTTGCTCCCAGCCTGGTGACCCTTTTATAGTTTTCTTTATACATAAATAGGCAACAAAATATGAACTATGTCATATTTATATGGACACATTACTTGAGGATTTCTCTTTTTCCTCAAAGTGTTCAGTAACTAGATTAATTCCATCACCTTAATCCTTTCTGAAAAAAACGTTTCTCTTATGAAATTACATTTTTTTAAAACTCACATAGCTTTATATTGTATACTCCTTATTAGGAGGCGATGGTAATGAAAAAAAATTTCCTATGGAAAAATATTATTATTGGTAAGATTGATAAAAATCATCCTCAATCAGAAAAAATCGACAAAGCATTAGATGAAATCAGTAAAGCATTAGATGAAACTTTTACTTCTGTTGGCAAAATGACAAATGACATAACATCATTTACTGATGACAAACGTAAATAAGCATATTTTTTGCGGGCACTTACAAGTGCCCTTTTTTAAACCTAATCCTCAAAAATTTTCAGTTAGCCTTAACTTGAAACACCCATAAATAGCTATGATTTTTTCTTGCATGTTGCTGCTTATACAATGGCTTAGGTTTCCGTGTGTTTACCAGGACAAATAAGTCTTTTGTATAAAATCTAAACTCTACTGCCATTTCATGAATTTCAATATGAGTATTTTTGTTTACCACCATATATTTCATCTTGGCATTTTACAAAAATGTATCCTCCTGGTTTCGTAATCCGTTTTAATTCTTTCAATTCAGCTCGATATAATTCCAATATTTCATCATGTGTTGTATATCTAGTAGTGTTATAGCAATCTACCATACCTTGTAGATTAGTTATTCGAGCATAAGGTGGATCAATAACTGTGTGATTAAAAGAATGTTCATCATATGGTAAATTTCTAAAATCTGTACCAGTTTTAAGGTATGTGTCAATTATCTCGTACTTTGATGTATCAACTTGTCTCCAAAATACACCTCTGCCATAAGTAACTTCAGCAATTTTGTCACCATCCTCGAAATATAAATCACTGACTTTTTTTATTAATCCTGAATTATCTCCGGTGTGAACTGTATAAATTGGTTCCTGAACCTCAGTGGCTTGCACGATGTTTATCCCCCTTTCGTATGCTGAACAATTTCTTGCTAGTTCCCTGTGTTTCCTATGTGACCACAATGTCTACATTCGTAGCCTTCAACATGTCCAATATATTCACTTTCGTATATAATTTCTACATCCACATCAGCACCACATAACCAACAATTCATTCAATTCTCCTAGTAAAAATTTGATATTCCTCAGCTGAGAATGGTATATAATTTGATATATTGCTTACATTTTTAACTGTACAATCTGTTTCACCGTTTTAAATAGCCAATTTCTTTAGCGTAGTTGATAATTTCTTGCTGAATTTCATCGCTGTGATAAAGCTAACAATTTTATGTATCACGCCTGTATGCCTACCTTTATGTTAGATGAACTACAACTAAATGATTGCACACCTCAAACGGTGATGAAGGACATGTGATTATTACGTATACTGATGAACCAATTGGTGAACGCTATTTAAAACGCATTATTTATTTGATATGTGAAAGAGAAAATATAACTTAATTTACGCCTCACTTCTTACGGCACACATTTCTGACGATACAACTATCTAATAATATTCCAGTTTCGACGGTTGCAGCTTTAGTTGGGGATACTCCAGAAACAATTTGTAAAGTGTATGCTCATTCATTTGCAAAAGATTAGGTACATGCGTCTAATCTTATGGATGAAATTATTAACTTAAATTCATTTGAAAAAACAAAAGAAAACAAAAAATGATAAAATTGGGGTACATTTTGGGGTACACGTATTTCTCTCCTATACTCCGTTAAAATGGTGTCATAATTCAATAACTTAGATACCTTCCACAAAGCTTTATATATCAACGTTTACAAAGAAAAAAACACTCGTATTTTTCACGAGTGTTTCATAATTTTTATGACAACCATTTTGGAGGTGTATTTTTCTCCCAATATATATCTCCTAAATTGTAGTGTGCCATAAAGTTATCCTCGGCACTGTGATAATGGAAGTTATAATAATAGCCTTCCTGTGGTCTTTTTTCAGTTCGCACATGGAAGCGAATTAAATCGTCACCGGTTTCATTATTAATGACATTAAAGATTTTTTCTCCATAATTTCCACTTGGTTTTTCTGAGATTGTTAAGGACGCTAATGATGTATCATCTAAGCCATCTACTGTCATCGCAATGGCTTCCTCCATTTTTGGAAAAATAATAGCATCAAATTCATTGCAGATTTTTGGACCAATTTTTGTGCCGAACTTTATGTAGGATTGTTCCTTCGCAGCGTCTATTAGCAACGAATTATAGTCTACTGGGTCTTGCTGTATCTCTGTTTGAACTACCTGGGTGTCATCTGGTGCTGCAGCAAGAGCAGTGCCTGTCCCTTGCTCTGGGCCTATTGAAGCACGATTTGAAGGATTTTGATCAAATGCTTCCCATATCTCATGTGTTGGCGTAATTAATCCAAATGTTAAAAACGCAACCATGATGACAATACTCTTTTTAACCCACTTTTTCATTAATTAACACCTTCTCTCTTTTATGTACAAATTGGTAATTCTTCTACTAATATATACGTACAAGCTAATAAAAGGTTTCATATTTCTAAAATTCATTGTACAATATTTATGTATATAGTGAAACTTCATGCACTGGTGGAATTTTCAGTAGTCTACGAAATGTAAGTTAAAGCAACGGTGCACTTACTAGAAGTGAAATTCTCAAATTGAGGATTACAATGAAGTATTTGCAAATAAATGTGTCGTTTTTTAAAAGGAGGTACAAGCATGGAAATCGCAATGGGTATTGGTCTTTTATTAATGTTAGGTTACTTATCATCTTTATGCTTCACAGACTAATTTAGTCATAATGCATAATAATAACCGTTCTTATGCATAACGCTGTGTTACCGAGCTTTTGCTATTATTTCTGAATTTATTTAATGCAGCATATGTATAGGAATGTGAATGAAAAAAGATTGTAGCTAACATTGGCTGCAATCTTTTTTCATTTTTTAGTTTTGAAATAACGTTTAATCAGCAATTAGAAACCCACGCATTTTGATCCAAGTTTGCTCAAAATGTGTGGGTTGGGTTTTTAATATACTGAAATTCGCCCTAATTTTGCTCGTAGAATTTATACTAAGTTTACCTCTTCTACAATTTCATACTCACTTTCTAAAATCTTTATTTCTTCTCGCTCAGATAATACCAGCTTTAGAAATAATTAATTTTACTATTAAATTACCTTCAATATTTCTTCTAAGTATCCATGATTCTCTAATTCTCTAGCATAAGCTGTTTTTTATAGCTACAGCTATACACGGAAAAAGAATAGGACACTCATATATCCTATTCCTTTCTACATTATTCATGTGGAAACTTTGGAAGATAGATCATCGCCTTAAATAAATCGCCATCTACTTGAACTAAGAACTTTCCGTGCTGGATGTGAATAAGGCTTTCAGCAATCGACAACCCTAATCCACTGCCTTGACTTGATCTAGATTCATCACCTCGTTTAAAGCGTTCCATAAGCTCATCGACAGAGATATTTAATTCATATGCTGAAATATTTTTAAATGTCACGAGTATTTCATTCCCTAAATCTTCAACCCCAATATATACCCTTGATGTAGGCTGTGCATATTTAAATATATTCGAGAATAAGTTTTCGACAGAACGCCATAGGAGCTTACCATCAGCCTTCACATAGACCTTTTCTGTTGGGTATGCTAACTTAAAATCTAATGACGACGCTTCAATTTTTTCTCCCATTTCACCTATTCCTTGTGTTAGTAATGATACGATGTCAATCCGTTCTAACCGGACAGGCATACTTCCACTTGACGCTTTAGCTGCTTCAAATAAATCATCCGTTAAGAGCTTAAGTCTTTTCGATTTTTGGTCTAACACGTCTATATATTCAGCAATTAATTCAGGGTCATTTTCTATTTTTAATAAATCTACATACGTAATGATTGACGTTAAAGGCGTTCTGATATCATGCGAAACATTCGTAATGAGCTCTGTTTTTAAACGTTCGCTCTTGATTTCACTATCCACCGACTTTTTTAACCCATCGGTAATACTATTAATATTCTCCGCAAGTCTGCTAAACTCCCCTTTTCCGTCTACTTCAATTCGATGATGAAGATCTCCATTCTTAATTTGCTCTACGCCCTCTTTAATGAGGTTAAACGACTTCACCTTTTTCATCGCAAACCAGGCAGCTAGACCTATGGTAATGGGAAACACGAAAAACGTTGCCGCAACTACTAATGGATAGCCAATGACAAGTAGCACGATTTTTACAGCCATACTACCATTATCAAATACATGTTTCACCAAAATAAAAATCTTTTTGAGAATTTGGTATATGAGTGTATGCTGAAATAATGATCTATTTTTGATATGCTTTACGAGCGATAAAATCATCAGTAAAGCAATGATAAAAATAGGTACCGTGAGAAGCATGTACATATCATGTAATACTTCAACAATCATTGCTATCCACATCGCTATTAAACTCGCGACTATCACAATATTGAGATCATTATATAGTTTGTCAATGACATAAAAATGAATTTCTTTATCATTAAATGATGTTCTTCCAATAACCATGATTAAATAAACAAAAGCTATAATAAAGCCTATTAGATATATAATGAATTCATTGAGGTGATTTTGGGCAATTCCTTTGTCTTTTTCCCATTCTGACATTTTTTGTTGTAAGAAAGATTCTTTAAACGCAACATAAATGACGTCTGTTTGTGGATTCAACTTTTCAACTTCATGTGTAAAGTAATCCAAATATTGACTTTCCTTCACTTCATTTGGATAAAGCTTTTGTTGATAATTCTCAAATAGCATATATGCACCAAATGATTCAAATTGCTCTTTCTTATTTAGTTCACTATTGGAGAATACATGTTTACCGTCACTCGCATAAAACTCGATTCCTTTATATGCTTCTAATGTGCTGAGTAACCGATAAAATTCCCTTACCTGTTCTTTCATTCTTTCGTCTTTTTTACTATTTATGTCATCTGCATATGTTTCTTGATATATGCGCCTATTTTCCACTTCATTCAAACTAGGATTATATCTGTATGAATTGCGGAAATCATAATATAGATTTTCTTCGATTTCTCTAATATCTTCTTCTGTTAGTGTCTTACCGCTTAAAATATGTTCTTCACTTTTATATTTTCCGATTAATTGCGCTAAGGAGGCAATAAGGCCATAGTTTTCATCAGCGAATGCTCGGCTTTCAAAATAATTATTTTGATTGATACTACTAAGATGAACCTCTTTTAATTCCATATTGATAATTGCCCTAGTTGTAGCAGTTAAACAAACAATGGCAATAAGAAACACAATCACTTTCGTAATGAGTGCATGACTAATATTTCTCAACTTTATATCCAACTCCCCATACAACTTTTAAATACTTCGGCTCCTTCGGATTAATTTCAATTTTTTCTCGAATCTTTCTAATATGAACCGAAACCGTATTTTCTGGATTAATGGCCCTTTCATTCCATACCTTTTCATAAATTTCTTCCATTGTGAATACTCTCCCAGCATTTGCTGTGAGAAGCTTTAAAATTTTATACTGCACTGGTGTCAAATGAACCTCTTGTTTATCAACAGTGATGGCTTTCTGTTCATCATCAATTTTGAGCCCGCCCGTTTGCAATACATCACTACTTACCTCAAGACTCCCAAATGTCGTATACCTTCTTAGCTGTGATTTCACTCTGGCCACAAGCTCTAATGGATTAAACGGCTTGGCCATATAATCATCTGCTCCGATATTTAATCCGAGTATTTTGTCATAATCCTCCGACTTAGCAGAAAGCATAATTAAGGGAATCATATGATCTTGACGAATCTTCATCGTCGCCGTAATGCCATCCATTTTTGGCATCATAATATCCATTATTATTAGGTGAATGACGTGATCCCGAATAAGATCGATTGCCTCAATACCATTGTAAGCTTTGAATACTTGATATCCGTCATTTTCTAGGTAAATGCTAATCGCCCTTACAATTTCTTTATCATCATCACAAATCAAAATGTTCAACTACTTTCACTCCTCCATTTCTTTAGGCTCATGTGATCACCCTTATAGGATTCGTCTAAGGATATAATACTAATTAAATCTTAACAAACTTATACATCAATTCTTAAGATTTTCTTATTGTTTTCCTAGTTTTCCATTGTATTTTTTTTTGCTAAATAGACCGTTAGCCACCCCTAACAGCTCTGCTTAATTGGTTAAGTGAAGAGACAGTTCAGAGCAAATTGCTAGTGAAAGTGGAAGCCATGGCTCTTGTCATCAGCAAGTGCAGATTTCTAAGCGATGTTTCAGTGACAAGAATAAGCAAGAGGAAAATGCAACGCGGAAATTTATTATTGGGGAAGGGTTAATCCTCCCAAAAGCAATATCATTCCTTCGACAAATTTTTTAATAATCAAAACGTGATGCTCTATAACATGGAACTGTAATTCACAAAATGTATAGTGATACTATGTTGAAAGGCTGGTATATTTGACAAGGATGGTGAAGCAAAAATTACTGTTTATAGTCATACTCATGCACCGATTTTATTGAATAGCGGGTAAAACGTAAGAGTTATTGCGGGATGATTAGGAAATACCCGCCAATGATTTATGAAATTTACTGACATTTAATGAGAGAGTTAGGATAATAATCAAAGGAAGTTTTCAGTAGGAGCTTTCTGGAGCTAGGATTCTCAACTTACATATGAATCACACAACTTTTAAGAGTAGGGGATTTGACAAGTAAACTTTTAAACATTCTTCAGGTTTTTACCAGCCCTTTTTTTCAATATTGGTTATTTTTATGATATTTGAGCGTCTCTAAACAAAAATTAATATCCCTTTGACTTTTCAATATAATAATATTTTTTTTAGGACCTAATGCTTGCAAGGCCTGAAGTCGATCAATCATTTTTTGTTTCCGTGGATAATAAGTTGTATATATAAACTTAATAAAGCTCCAATCTATTTTTTCTTTACACCCCTCACCCATGTCAGGTCTTGTTTTCCCTATATTCTTTATCCATCTTTTAACAACACGATATAGACAAACATACAGTGGCAGTTCTAAATAAATAATAGTATCAGCATGTTCTGCACGAGCCTTTGCAGTATTATTATAGTTTCCTTCAATAATCCATTGACTTTGATTCAAAAGTTTTTGATGGGATTGTGAAAACTCATCAAATGAAGCTGCCACCCAATTAGGTTTCCAATATAAAGCATCTAAATGATAAACATTAATACTTAGAATTTTACCTAATGATCTTGCAAATGTTGATTTTCCTACACCTGCTGAAATTCCCATTACCATAATTCGTTGCATTACATGCCCTCCTTTATCTGTAAAATATTGACCAATTATATTAGGGTGCTTTTGTTTTCAAGTAACCCCTAAGTATGAAAACACTTTAAATAACGATCAAATATAACCTATACTAATAATAGCAATCTTCACTACTCTCTTTTTGAAAGCAAGTTCACTAGTATTTTTCACGATATTTTTGAAATATGGAAAAAACCGAAATCTTGATCCAGATTTCAGTTTTATTTGGATTCTCTCCAAATGTTTATTCCATGGAGCTTGGTTTAGGACCTTCGATGACAGCATTATTGACATATTCTTTTTGCACCATGCACAGTGAATCAGTTATTCGACTATTTTCATTAAATGTATATTCTATACCGCTAATTTTAACTATTGGTTTATTTGTACCTCGTTGTCCCATTATTAGGGCAGCGGTGGCAGCGAGAAGATCGCAAAGGGTTTCTTCGAATCTCTTTATTTTACCAGTAATAGGATCGACTTCCTCACTAACTCTCAAGGCTGGTACACCATATAACCCTACGGCAATCTGAGTAGCTCCTAATTTTTCAATGCGTCCATCACTATCAGTGATTATTACTCCAACCCTTGAATTTAGCTTTTGTTGAACAATTTCGCCAATTTTTTTCGCACTCAAATCAGGGTTCTCGGGTAAGAGCATAACGTGATCGGAATCAATTTTGTCTATCCCTGCACTCGTTAGACGCATTCCGTTTGGTAGCCAAGCTCCAATATACTGATTTTCTATATTTATCTCCAACTTATTCCCAGACGGATCGCCAGTTTCGTCGATCATTTTTTGAATAATTCTAGAATCTTTTCTTGGTATTTTCTGATGTATTTCATTGGCTAGTTCACATGGTTTTATATTACTAAGATCTATTTCTCGCTCTTCTGCTGTTGAAATTACTTTCGAAGCTACACACAGTATATCGCCATCCTGTATTTCAAAATTAGATTCTAAGGCTAACAGGGCAATAATCTCACCAATATTATCACCTTTATTAATTCTGGGGATGTTTGGAATTGCTTCGACATTAATTTTCATGAGTTACCTCCATTAATTTTTCACGTAATGCAATAATAGATTCCTTTGAATAACTATATTTTTCTTTTTCAGTTCTAGCGTGGGTTTCAATACTCATAGTAATATCTTGGTCGTCTGGAATGTGTTTATTTAGGAGAGAGAGAATTTGCGTATAGTTAATAATTCCTGATCCAACAGGTACATATTGAATAGAACCTTCATTGTATATAAAGTCTTTAATATGAATATACTCAATATGTGGTGCAATTTTTACTATAAATGATTCATCAATATCCTCACCAATTTGGATTAAATTCGCAAGATCCAACCATATTTTAATGTTGGTAAAATTGTTATCTGTAATCAAATCTGAAAAATATTCTAGTTGTTTTTTAGCAGAAACTGTACAAACAGGTTCATTTTCTAGTAAGAATGTATGATTATTTTTAATTATTTTTTCAAATATTTTGTCTTTTAAAAGAAAGTCAAATGGATTATCCATTTTTCCTAGATAAGAAAAAATTCTAATTTTATTAATAGATAACATATCAGCATATTCCAGTACACAATCAACCAATCTTTCCTGTTCTGTAAGAGATAGTTGTGGATTTATACCAAAATTATCATGTACGATTGTTTCTTGGGAATCGCAAGCGTGCCACTTAAAAATAGGGCTTGCTATTGCAATGGGAGTAATCCTCTCTGATTTTAATCTATCAGAAAAATCAATAATTTCTTTTTTATCCATTAAAGAAATATTTTTTCCGTTAATCATGCGCAATTCGCATGTATGTAAATCCATTTCCTTTAAGAAGGAAAAAGATGTATCAAGGTTGCTCGAAATCTCATCAAGATTGATAGTTAGTTTAGCTTTCATGATATGACCTCCATTAACAATTTGTGAATTTTTGTGAAATCTTCTTTATTTATATTAATATCCCTTTCAAGCCAAATAGACAATGCTAATACACCTTGGTAAATCATCATCCATAAGCCGTCAACGCTTTTTGCTCCACTACTGGCGAAAAATTTTCCTAGTGTCGTTTCGACTGGATTAAAAACTGCATCAATAAATAGTTTGTACTTCATATTTACATCCTCTAAAACCTCAATATTGAACGGTGTCTTGTCCACATTTCCCTTCATACCAGTTGATGTTGTGTTGATAATAACATCAGCCTTATCAACTACATTTTTTACATTACAATACGGTAGTAGAGTAATTCCTAGATCATGTTGTCTCTTAAGTAAATCTTGGGTTGAGTCACTGACTTTTGGAGAGTTTCTATATAAAACGTACACGTCATTGCTAATTTTCCTTGCTGCATAAATTGCAGCTCTACTTGCACCACCAGTTCCAAAAATACAAATGACTGGTTCCTTCTTTTTGGAATGAGTTAGTAGGGGCTTATATAACCCAAACCAATCCGTGTTGAACCCGACGAGACCTTTACTATTTATTTTGATTGTATTCACTGCACCGATGTTTGCAGCAGTTATATCTAAATTATCAATATATTTTATTATTGATCGTTTATAAGGAAGTGTAACATTTAATCCGACATATTTTCTCTGGGACAACATTGCTAATATATCCTTTAACTCATCGGGGTCCACATTAATTTTGTCATGGCGATAACTATAATATAATTCAGAACTGTGAATTAACGCATCAAACATAATATCCGAAACAGAATGATCTACTGGATTACCAATTAATGCAGAACATTTTATATTCATATTTCTCACTCCCTATTTAAAATAAACAAGATTTCAAAGTGTGTTATTCCAAAAAAAGAAATAATGTTATATGTATGTTTATTATCTAATTTTTTCCAATTAAAATACATAAAAAAGAGCGATTCTCATGTAAAATGTTAGTTTCGACACAAACTCTTTACAAAATGAATAATCTCTCTTGAACAACCATACCACGATTTTACACTGATTTAAAACTATCTTTCAGAATATCAGAGCTAAAAATGATTTCAACAGAGTAGAAACTGAACGTAAATGTACGACTCTACACTCATTACTTATAGAGTTAGAGCTGCGGTATTTCACCTCTTTCCAAGCATCTTAAATTACTGGATTATGCCATTATCAAGCGTATTTTTGAAATAATTGTTGGCAAACTAAATCGCGCCTCACATCGTTAATTGAATATGCCTAAGTCATTATTAATGATTGATACAGTTAGTAAATTATCACGCTTACCGTGGGCGCTTTATTATAGTGAACGTTCAGGCATTAAACTAGACGTAAGTTTCCAAATGAAACTACCCTACTATTAAAAATGTTTGAAACAGCAGGATTAAAGCACAGAAGTCTTTTCAGTGAACCACTGGAAGATAACAATTTATTATAGTTTTCAATCGTTCTTATTTTTCCATCAATAAAGTAGATCCATACGATCGAAAACAACAAGATTTTGCCATTCAAATCAAAGAGATTATGCAACTGAATCGTTAAAATCCTGGAAAGATAATTGTAAAAGAATTCAATACTGCCGATTTCACTTGTCTTCAAGGCACATCGCAAAAACAAACAGAAAAAAACGGCATCATCTTGTTCAATTTACAGTTTATTAGTCATTAAATAATATCTTTAATGTAAGAAATCAAAAATTTTAGATATTGATTTGACCTTAAAAATTAGGTACACTTTACCAAATAATGTTTATTATACCTTATAAACATTCAGAAGATAAGATGTCGAAAATGATTAGTTTCCCAGAATACTGTACAAACAGGATGAGATATAGTGTAAAACGGTAGATTATTTCGATAACCTTATTGTTGAAGTCTTTCAAAAAATAAAAGAGGGAGCAAGTAGCTATGCATCATCAACTAGCACCTAGTGTATTAATAATCGGATATGGAAAAATTGGAAAGATTAAAGCACAAATCTGGAAACAATGTGGAGCAAATGTTTCGATATCCGATATTACAAAAAAACAAACTGAGAATGCTGAAATGGATGGATTTAATGTTGATGAACCCTCGTCTCATAAAACATATAATTTTGTTGATATTTGTACACCGTCTGGCACTCATATTGATGTTTTAAAACACCTAATATGGATAGGAAGCAAGTTTGATCGTGTTGTAATTGAAAAACCTTTGTTTAGCAATATCCTTGAAAAAAACATATTGTACCAGTTGCTGGATAATGATATTTCTCTTCATGAAAAAATCATTGTAAACGAACAGTATTACAAATCAAAGACAATAAAATTTTTAAGAGAAAAAACTAAAAATGATTCAATAAAATACCTTGAAATTAACATGTCTAAGAATCGTACAACTGACAACGAACATGGGAGGTTTTTTGATCATAATATTGGATCCTATGGCATCGAAGTTCCTCATATATTAGCGATTTTGGAAATGTTAGGTCAATCGATTGATGGTGTGAAATTGATAAAAAATGTTTTGTATGTTGATTCTAATAACACAAGCAATCAAGGGGTTCATATTGAATACGTTACTTGCAGTGGTACAACCGTAATTATAAATAGTTTTTTGGGAGATTTTAAAATTTCTTCTAGTAATAAAATTTCGGATAATCCAACCACAGATAGGAATGTATTTATAAAAGGAAAGGGGTTTGAATACAGAGTAATCTTAGACCCTCATCCTTCACATGATCGCTTAGTTACGGAGTTGATTTTTGGTACTGAATCAACATTGATTCGTGATGATATGCTCAAAGAGAATATCTCTGACATAATTAAAGGAAACATTGCTGGAGGTTGTAAATTGGAATATACCATAAAACAGTCACAGCAAATCATGTCACTATTTAATAATGCTAAAATAGTTACAATTACAAAGGAGGATAATTATGTCCATAACAGTTAACAATAATTTAATTACCCCAGATCAATTACCATATGAAGTAGTAGAAAGAAAGGGCCTAGGTCATCCAGATACTTTGACAGATGGCATCGCTGAGGCTGCTGAAATTGATTATTGTAAGTATTGTCTAAAAAAATTTGGATATATTCCACATCACAACTTTGATAAGGTTATGATTCTAGGTGGGCAGTGTAAACAAAAATATGGAGGTGAAAATTTCTCTGATCCAATAAAAGTTATTTTCATGGGACGAGGAAGTAAAAATTTCGGAGGTGAAAAAATCCCACTGGAACAGATACAAATTAAAGCAGCAAAAGCTTATTTAACTAGAGTTTTACCGCATTTAGATGTAGAGTCTGAATCAACAATTGTGTTTCAAACTTTAACTAGTACCCATAGCACACGTCCGCATTGGTTTAGCCCTAGAGATAAAAATGATTTACCAGAATACAATGATGAGGGTCCAACTGCAAATGATACGGCAACAATGATCAGTTACTGGCCACTTACAAAATCGGAAAAGCTTGCGCTTGATATAGAAGGATATTTTTATCAAAATAACGATCAAGAATTACCCTATCCTAGGTTTAAAGAATTCGGTGGCGATATTAAAGTAATGGTAGTTAGAGATGGTGATGTTAGTGTAGCTACAGTAACAGTGCCACAAATTACAACTATGACAGTATCAGCGGATCAATATTTTGAACGTGAACAAAAGTTGAGACATAATCTAACGAATTATATACAATCTAAATATCCGAATGAAAATATTAATTTAATTATAAATGCTCAGACACTTGGTGATAATCCAAGACCTTACCTCGTTACAGCAGGTTCTTGTACAGATTTTGGTGAAGAAGGTGCTGTTGGTCGTGGTAATAAAACTCACGGTATTATCTCGAGTTTCCGTCCTAACACAATGGAGGCTCCCCATGGAAAGAATTCCACATACTTCGTAGGAAAAGTTCTTGGATACCAAGCTGATATGATTGCAAAACAAATATACGCTGCTACAGGTTCACCGTGTCAGGTTATTCTTCGCGCAAATATTGGAGATAAATTATACGCACCGTCGAAAATCATAGTTTCTACCGTTCAACAAGTCAATGAGGAAATGGTGCAGGATCTTGTGAAAAATTCTCTTAGTATCGGTGGCGAAACAACTCTGCGGATTATAAATGAACAATCCTTCCTCCCACGAACTAATGTAATAGACGAGAAGAATTATGGAAAAGATAAATACTGTTTCTCTGTAAACGTATATTAAAAAAGGAGCCGGTCCATGGTACGCAGTATTGTTAAAGGTTGTGTTGAAATTCAATTTTTATCTACAGAGGACACCATATTTAATAACATCTTAAGAGCTCAAAAAAAATTTGGTATTTCTAGCTATAATGAGCTGGAAATACCAAAAATATCTGGAGTGATTAATTATATTAAAGATGAAATCCCTCGTGTTACATATAACGCTACTGATCATTGTTTGTTGGTAAAAGGTCCCTTAGAGTGTTTTAGTAGTGGTCAAGCCTTATATTTCCTCTCAGAGTACATGTTTGAATGTCTACAGGCTCCATATACTAATAATTTATTAATTCATGCTGCAGCAGTCTATTCAAAAGTAAAAGATAAATCATATTTAATTTTAGGAGAAAAAGGTTCTGGTAAAACTACTTTATCTTTTCGATTATGCGAAGAATTGGGGTTAAGCCTTATCGGAAATGACCTAGTTCGTGTTGGATGTAATGAAAATGGTGAACTTTTTACGACTGAAGGAAGTCGCTGGTTTGATGTGAGGGAAACAGCAGTGAAGGCAGATAGTCACATGGAAAAGCTTTCAGCTAGGTTAGCCACTAATTCATCGAATTCATGGAATAATAAAACTAGAATTTTCCCCTCTGAATATGGGATAGGAACTCATTCGAAACTATCCAAAATAGATAAAATTATATATGTTAGAATTAACCCTTATCAAAATTTCTTTTCAGCGTGTCCGTGGGAAGGAGTGCAGAGAAGTTTAATATTGCATGAAAAAATAGGCAGACATATATCCGGTCAAGCTACACCATTTCAAGATGATCAGGGGAATTATCTAGGATCATTACCGAACATAAATTATGATAACGCTTCGTTAATACGGGATAATATTGTAAGAAGTATGATTAGTGCAGGAATAACAGAACTTTCTGGTCCAAGCAGTCAATCGCTGGTGGACTGGTTTAAGGGAGAGATTTTATGATAGCTGTCGGCATTCCAACCTATAATGAAGCCAAGAACATATCTGAGCTGACACATCTTATCGATAGTGCGGCAATAAAAATGGAATTAGAGATAGTAATTATTAATGCGGACAATAATAGTTCAGATCAAACAGCTGCAATCTTTTCAGCAACAAAAACTATAAATAAAAAAATTTCTATTATCAACCATGAAATTGGAAAAGGACATAATATAAAAGCAATATTTGATGTTGTAAATAATCTTGATAAGTGTGATGGTTGTATATTAATTGATGGAGATATTACTTCATTTTCAGAGTTCTGGCTTAGAAAATTTACTGTAGCTATTATGAACGGTGCTGACTTTATTGTGCCTAATTATTCTAGAAATTTTCAAGAAGGAAATACAACAAATCACTTCGTTTATCCACTAACTTTCTATCATACGAATGGAAATTGTCCAAGACAACCAATTGCTGGAGATTTTGGTTTTTCTATAAAATTTACAAAGTTTTTAGTTAATTCTGCAGACTGGCATAACTATTGCTACGGATATGGTATTGACGTATTTTTAACTCTGCAGGCTTTATATAATAATTTTCAAGTTAAGGAAATTATTCTCGACAAAAAAGAGCATAATCCTAGTTTTGGAAAAATGACTGCTATGTTTGTTGAGGTTGCTAGTAGTTATTATGAAACATCGAGAATTATATTTGAACATAAAAAGAATTCTGGTATTTTTCAAACATTGATGAATTCAAGTCATTCATCATCACTATTTCCTCCTAAAATACCTTTATGCCCTCAAAAAATTTTAGAGAGAAAAGAAGAAGCTAATCACATATTATCTAAAGCAGAAACAATTTCTAAGGTTGGACAAGAAATTGCCATTAATCCATCAATTTGGGGAAAAGTTTTGCTAGATCATGAAAAACAAATCGGACAAATAGATAGTCTAATATTAGCTAAATCCATATTGCCATATTATCTGTTAAGGGTTGTAAACTATTTACAAATTACTTCAAATGTAGAACAGGCAGAACAAAATCTTGAGGAGACAATTATATTCTTAAGAGAAAACAACAAATAAATAATATAAAAATTTACCATTCTGGAGGAAATTGAATAGACTTTTAATGTTTATTGCAAAACGAAAGACAAAACGTAGCACATACATACTAAATTCTGGCTTATCAACACGCTCTTGATAAGGAACACGAGGTATTCTAGTTAGGCATAAGGGAAAATGAGAATGAACCTAGTGTGGTAGAAATAATTCAATAGTTTTTCAGATCCTAATCCTTCTATAGCTGTTGCTTAATCACTTAATGTTGATGCTGACGCTTGTTTGACAACCAGAAAGAACTCTTGAAAGAGACGCATTAATAAAAAGATTGTAAATACAGGTATTAATGACAAATCCAACCATCTAGAGTTAATGCAAATACTATCTTTTAAAGAACAAGCTAAAACATTCTTTTAAAAAATGACATCCCCACTTTACAAGGTAGATATTTCAAAACAGGCATGAAATCAAGGCATTAGTAAATCGTCTTGGATTTCTACCAATTATTAAGAAAAAACTGATTCACTGTTGGGAATGGAAATACTGTATTAAAAAACTAAGATAATTTAAACATTTTAATAAATAGAAGTTAGTATTTTGGTGAAGTGATTTTGTTTCAGATGAAAAACAGTACGCTGATATGAAATGTAAAAAAACAATTTGTTAAATTAAAAAGTCCGTGAAATCACGGACTTTTCCATCTTTATTGCCATTTTAGTTGTGTACAATCCCAATATTTTAAAAATTCTTCTTCATGCAAAATCTCATCATATATGGGGCTAAGGAACTTTTGTACTTCTCTTGTTACTATTTCCGTTTTGGCTTGCCTTATAAAAAATGGGTGTTCCTTCTCTATAGTGTGACGCTGTTGATCTAATAAAGAAACAATACATTCTTGTAAGACACGCCCTTCTATTTTTTGTGTCTTGATCAATGCAAAAATTGTATGAATGGCATTTATTGTCGTATCTAAGGTAGGTGTTTTATATATTTCTGCAAATTTAGATGCAATAACATGCTCAGAAGCTTCTATTATCAATACAGGAGAAGCCGATTGGAGCAATGTTGGATAAGCTATTGTTTTAGATGCCACAGGTGTATTCTCCATAAAGTTAACCTGTAATGTTATGTATGTTTTCAAATGCGCCAGGTTCGTAGGTATTTTAATATAAAGCCATCCATTTTCTAAAGAGATAGTCAATTCGTCCCCTAAAAATTCAATACCATCCTCTTGCCCGTCCATTGAACAAATCTCCTTGTATGCTTGCCTTATAATATCTAAATGATAAGCAACTGGTTTGGCTGCAAGTATAGTATTTTTGGGGGGCTTTACAACACCTTCTGTTACAGCGAACAATAAAGAATCTCCTGCAAGCCAAAATTGATCGCGATAGGAAGAAATGGATAATCGATAAATAAGCCTTTCTTGACAATAAAGTGCTATAAGCGTATCGAAGCTTTCCTCTCGATCCTTTGCCACCTTTGTTAATTGCTCAATAATATTCACTGATATCGTGTTTACATCTCTCATTGTCATCCTCACCTTTATCAAAATTTTACTAAAATTCTAATTACAATTATGACGTAAAGTGGAAATGGAGTAAACGGTAATATATACCAATATGCATCAATAAACTTTCGTTCATCTGAGCGAAAGGTTGCTGAATTAGACAAGGGGCAGCCTCGCAATTGCGAAGCCACCCCTTTAGTATTTAATAGGTAACATTTTCGTAAATTGTAAAAGTCTCAACCCAATCATCTGGGGAATATTATCTTGAAACACGATTGTTTCATCACCGCGGTAAAATTCCACTGTGTGCCTTCTAACTTAAGCAACGCAAACCCAACCTTCTTTTGCGTCCTTGCAGCCCCAAAGCATGCGCCAGTGTGAATAAGTATCTACAAAAACAAAAAGCAGAATGCCAGATTACGGAAATATGCCACCTAAAATAGCACGTTAATAATTATAGCACATTATTCCCAAAGAGTAAAGCACTAAAATTACCAGGGTATTTCCTGTGAAACGTTCATCATATATCCATGTTGTGTAGACCATGATACTAGTGAATCCCAAAAACCTTCGCAAGCTAAAATAATTTGCTGTGGATTCGAAAGATTGCCAGTCATCACCAACTCACATAAACTTGCAAATTCTTTTGGCTTATCTGTAAATGTTAAGGCTTCTGGAAGAACTTGAGCAGAGGTAGTATAACATCGTTGATGGTGTAAGCCAATAATCATGGCACCCCCCATTGCCAGTTGCATCGCTAAAATTGGTAAAAATGAGTCGGGACCCTGAATTTGAATATTTCGGATTTTTCCCATGTACTCATACATTTCTTCCACTAATGTCTGGCAAATCACTTCTTTAAAAGCAGTTGGATCTATGGTAGTTATTTTTTCTTTCAGGTCATGAAAAAATAATTCTGGATCGTAGAGAGGAAGAATATCAAAAAATTGACCATGTGTTAGTGGCCATTCTTCATCAACACTCGCTGCTTCGGCTAAAATCGATTCCACATCATCAAAATTTATTTCTGCTTTCCAGTCCCCTGCCGTCCATTCATAGGAAAAACTCTCTTTTATAGAATGGAGTACACATTTTAATTCAATATCAGAATATGGCCCATCTGTTTTTCTTGCCAAAGAACCATACAAACCTATTGCTTTTACCTTTGCACCATATTTCATTAAAAGTTGATTAACAATTGTCATTACAATATTCATCTTTTCTTCTCTAGTCATTTTACTTGGACCCATTATCAATGTCTCTCCTTTTAAATTTGGTATAAGATGGCGTTGATAGATAGTCCAAGGTGGGCCTCGTGCTTAACGAGGAATCTTCTCTGGTGTCATTATCCATTTCTCCTTTCACCTCTTCAAACAGGTAGAATATTTTACGTATAGAAATAACTATAAATGATATAGCCAATAAACAGCACCAAAATTAAAAAAATCATACCTTTCCAACCCATACCACCAGATACATCCACTAAATTTCCATTTTCTGCTCGATTTAATCCTTCATTCAAAGATCCTAAAGGATTATTTTTCAATTCTTTTTGCCTTAAACGTTCTCTTTTTTCGTGTGGTGTTTCTTTCGACTCCATATAAATCACCTCCGTATTATTTTTTAGCAATCAAGGAATACTCTTATTCTTTATATTACCATATTTTGAATTTTAGGATAATAAAGGAGGAGCTTTAGCAAAAATACTGCTAAATGCTCCTCCTTTATAAGTTAGAGGTATCCATCACACCATAATGAAACTTCGCTGTCAATCGCTCATAGCGCTGAATTTGATATTTGGCAAACCATTCTGAACGAAAATGGGCTTTTAACACAACCCGCTTTTTCGCCACACGTTGTGCTTCACGCACCCATTCATCTGTTAATGAAGCATGCTCTCCTGCTCGTCGAAGCGCCTCAAAATTAGTAGCTTCACCAATAATCTCCTCAAACATTGGGTCCATATAGACAACATCAAAAGATTTATCTGGCAAATTTTTTAAATACCAAGTAGCTTCTGCTTGAATCACTTCAATATGGCGCATACATTCCGTTAATGGTAACTCTGAAGTATCATAGGTTTGCATTCCCTGCTTGACGATAAACGCCACATTTGGATTTGCTTCAAGCCCTACGACACGCCCTTCTCCACCAACTGTATATGCGGCAAGCATAGCATCTGCGGCAAGTCCAAGCGTACAATCAAGCAATGAGTCTCCTATTTCTAGCTGCGCCGCTTCTAAAAATGGCTCTGCTTCTCCACGAGCTACACGCTTTAAGCGAAATGCCGCTGAATTAGGATGGAAGAAAAACGGTTCATTTACCCCAAAAGCATAGTATTCAAAGCGATTTTTCCCAGCAACTACTACATGTGCATGAAGTTCCTCCGAGATTTTACGAATAGAACGTTTTTTTCGTAGCTCGAATGAAGCCTCTAATTCATTACATGCAAAAGCAGCGAGCGCCATCGATACATCGTCTGGTCTGCCCGCTGTCGTAACAATAGTCTTTATTTCTCGCATGTTTGCTCTAAAACACCTGTTAAATGAGTAACGATTTGCTCCACTGGGAACCCTTCAATTTGTTCACGTGGAATAAAATATGCCAATTCCCCATCCTTTAAAATCGCCATTGAAGGTGAGCTCGGTGGTACATCCTCAAAAAAACTACGCATCGCTGCAGTCGCTTCAGGATCCTGGCCCGCAAAAACCGTTACCAGATGATCTGGCTTCACCGCCGCCACAGCCTCACGAGCTGCCGGACGTGCCAGCCCCGCCGCACAACCACAAACCGAGTTAATCACCACCAACGAAGTTCCCTTCGTCTCTGCCATAAATTCATTCACCGCATCAGCTGTCGTCAGCTCCGTAAAGCCAGCCCCCACCAGCTCTTCACGCATCGGTTTCACAACCTGCTTCATATATTCATCGTAAGCGTTCATGCTTTTACCCTCTTTCATATGTATTCGCAAAGCTTATTATAGCAAGGTTTTTCACGAATGTACAAAAACATGCTTTTATCTAATTTCGCAGGTTTTCGGGGGAAATGTGACTTTTTCGTGATTTTGGTGACTTTTTTGTGTAACGAAGTGGTGATAAAGTTCGGGTCGTTACACACCTAAAAAATGGAATTACTAAGTATAAATATAAATATAAAAAAGACCAAGTGCTCATTTAAAAATGTCTTGGTCTATTCTATTTCGAAACTTTATTTTATTTTGGGGTCCCGTCAGATTTATACGGATTTACAACGTTAAGAAATATACACGATTTTATGCAAAGTGAAGAATAAACCAAATAAGTAAAAATACTGCTATATCAACCGTTTACGCCACCTGTATAAAAAGACATATAAACAATGTTCATAAGAAAAGCCACGAAACGTTGATTTAGCAACATTTTTGGCTTTTAAGGTCTTTTTCAAGTTTTCATTTGGGAACGTTATTTTGTATGAAGTTGTATTATTAATAAATCCTTTTATAAATCAATGATGTTATCAAAAGATGTAACTTTTTCGTTAACTAAAACTTTAACTTTAACATTTCCAGGATTCATTTTATATATGTACTGTTTTAACTCAGTATTTTCTTGATTTTCACTATTAAATTTTATATTTAGTATGCCATCAATGGCTTCAAATTCAACAGTAATCGTACCTGCAGATTGAAAAATAATATAAGCATTCATACCCTTTTTAATAAGTTGTAATTGATGATCCGTATTAATTACGTTTTGAACTTTATCAGGAATATCAAAAGTTTGATCAATACTTACACTTGATGAATTACACCCTGCTAATATTAATGTGAAGAATAGTATTAGACAAAATAGTTTTTTTAAAGTAATCACACCCCAATAAGTAACCAAATAATTTCCGTATAGTAATTATTTCAACATATTTCTAATAATACCTTTGTAATATAAAATAAAACCTTCCATAAAGCATTTTTTTGGAAGATTTTTCACTTAGCGTTGTAAATCCGCATTTTTCTGATGCTACCCCATTTTGTGGAAAACATGTTCTATTTCATCTATCCAACTTTTTCCGCCATATACTACGAAGGTTGTTTTATTACCTTTCACATCTAAAATCTTCACTCTTTGAGAGATAAGGAGATTTAAACCTAGTTCCGCTTGTTTTACTTCTTTTAAGCTTAATTCCCAATATAAATTCGGATTAATATTTAAGGCATGGGCACAAAAAATTAGACGTTGATTTGTTAATAACAAACGACCTCCATCAGATTTAGTTGCATTATTGTAGATATTTGCCATACCTGAACGTACTGGTAATTCATTTACACCCATTTCAATTTCATGGAAAAAGATTTTTTATAGGTTGGTTTGAAATCTTTTAAATCTAATGTAATCTGATTTGCTTCTGACGTAATGATGGAACTACCACAGTATTCACAATTACTGTGACACCAAGTTCTGATTTAAGAACTTCAATAAATCTCTTCTCTAGCTCGTTCAATGTACATTTTAATGTGTTCTTGATTATTGGCAAACTTTTCGTCATTTATTAAATCACGGAACTCATCATCCAAATACGCCATAACAAGGTTAAGGGAACTTTGTACAACCAAAAGTGTACATATTTCTTCATTTCAGGTTCTACAATAAGGTTCATGGTATTTAACTCCCCATATTCTGTTTTCAAAGCCAATGTTTATAAACATTGAACAACTAAATTCTAAAAAAATAAATATTTTACTAAAGCAACAATAACAATAATGCCTATTAAAATTAAAAATCCAGTAAAAGTAAAACCAGTTGCCATATTTCTTTCAGGAATCCAATGTAAGTCTTTATCTCTATCATTGTTTCTATCTTTATTTACATCTAAATCTTTATCATTCTTTTTATTATTATTTTCCATAAATTTTCCTCATTTCCAAAAATATGCTAGATTTTTAAAAAATTTATATATATAATTAATTTTAACATAAAAAGAAATGGAGTGAAAGTAAATGAAGAATAAGTTCACAGCAAAGTTCACAGCACTAACTGCATTATCCATTGTTTTATTTTTAGGCATTGATTCTGCATCAGCAAAAGAGCAGGAGCAAAAAGAGCCTAAGATTTTAAAAACTGAGTATTTTACCGAGTTTTATGGAATGTCTGACGATGTGTTGATTGACAAAGCTTTAAAGGGTGAAAATGTTGATACACCTCATAAAAAAGTAAAAATTAAAGAAAATGATGAAAAAAACGAAATTTCAATAGAAATCGATAAAGCATTAAGTGAAACTACATTTGATGATGGTACTGTAGTTGAAGATCGAATGAAATCAGTATCGACTTTTGTAAGCGTAGAAGGCCCATACCCAAATTCAAAAACTTCAGAAGCACTAACAGCTTCTTCATCAGCAAAAGTTTTGATGAGTATTTCATATCAATCTATCACGGTTGGTACTTTAACAGGATACAAACTATCTAGTTATTCAGTTACTCCAATCCTTCAAGATAATGCATTTACGTTAACAAAATTCCAATATGAGGCAAGATCAAATGGGTCTGGCTATAAGCTTGATGGAAAATCTTATAATACACTTGAAACTACAGGTGTCCAAACTATTTCAAATCCAGTAAGTGGTACTCCATTCTCTAAAACTTTATCTTGGGTTAAGTATAATATAGAAACTGGTGATGGATTTGGCTCAGGAGTAACTGGTGATTTGTGGTATGCAAGAAGTGGAACAACTTACAGATTACCTTTCCTTATTACTGCAAATTAAAATTTAGAATAAATTAAAATCAATTTAAATGAAAAGTATAATAATTTTTATGAAAAAGGGTAGTTTTTTGCTACTCTTTTTTATGCTTTGCTTTGATAAAGGATAATGTAGCTAAAATGTGGCTATCTAATATTTTGATAATTACCTTGCAATGTCATTTCATTTTGACATTACTTTTTATATTTACAATGGTGTCGAAACTTAAAAGAAAAAGCTCAGGCTCAAAATTAATTGAGTACTTGAGCACAAATATTATTTACTTCGTCTTTGTTGAATAGTAATGTACAGACCAATTAAACGATCAGTGGTCATTGTACCATTTTTGTAAATCCTTTAAGTGCGATTCCTGAATAATGCCATTTTTACTGCCCGCACAATCAACTTTTCTGTTTCAGTTTCCATAGCTGGAGAACCTGTATTCCATGTTGTATTTGTCACTTTGATTTCCTCCCTAAGGTTATCTTATACAATTAATTGAACTTTCATTTTGCTATCACTTGGTATAACTACTTTCCATAATACATACCCTTTCGGCATCTTCCATCTTGCCTTTACTTCAAAGCGGGGTCGGTCAATACTACCAACCCAATCGCCACCCCATGTAATACTAGCTTTTAGCGTTGACTCCTATTCGATTTAAAATTGTCACATCATATAAGGATTGTGGAGGACCAACAGCAATATCCCACACTAGGCGCGATTTGTGATTGCTGTCTAATGTCCAAGTAACAATCTGGTTCGCCCCTGAGCGTATAAGTAATTTTGTTGTTCCTGTGAGTGATATGTTACTGTAATAAGGATAATTTAATTAAGGCTTTAAAAAACTCCTGGAATAACAAACAGTATGTTGTTTGTGCAGCTGATAATAACTCGGTCTCGACATGTTGTACACTTACACTCATTTCACATCACCTATTTAATATTTTCATGTTTTCATTGGTCCTTGCCAGTGTACGTTTTAAAGTGCATTCAGAACTGATCATATTAATAGCTTTATCCAGTATATTCATTGATAAATCGCCTCCATCCTATAAATCACGTGGTACAAAAAACGTTTTGCACGTCTAACGGATTTACTTGATGCTTGAATTTCACATATGGATACTTTACTACTCCAATAATCAATTTGCCTCCTGATTTCAGACAAATTTGCGTATGTTAAAGTACGATAACCGAGTGGATAACTTTGATCTTTTTTGGATACTTTCAATTCAGCATCAAGCCAAGCCTCTAAATGATGTTGTACTTGTTCTCATGTAATCATTTCCTTATATCTCTTTTTCTCCTTTTTTGCCTTTTAACAGTACTTATAGTTCCAATGGAATACTCTCGTTCAAAGTTTGGATTCACAATTTCAATTGCTGCAGTTTTATAAACACGCAAGTCGAATCTCTCATTTCTTGCAAGAATTTTTACCCAAACTTGATATGGAGTACCACTCTCCATTGGCCAGCCTCTGCTGAAGATTCACGAGATAGCTTACGATGCGCATCTGCCCATTCGAAAACAGTAAGATTAGGTGGTGGAGCTAATGCTTGCTTTGCTAATTGCTGAAATAATTTTTTTGAATCAGCTATTGTATGCATCACTATCACCAGGACTTTCAATGTAAATCTTATCAGCACTCTTTTCATAGAATACATCAGGATCATAATCGGATAATTCCTGCATTAATTCATAAATTTCTTCTTTCAACGTCTCTCTTACAGCCATGATTTCTATTACTCCGATAACCTTAGGTGCTGCCTTTGTTGGAAAGGCTAATAATTGTGAACGGAATCGCGTCAACATATCGTTCATGACTTCTTTTATATCTTCAGATCGATGCAGTTCGCCAGCCATTATCTTATATTCCATTTCTGACTTCATACGTTTTGCTCGTGTCCATAATGTATCTTCTTTTAAT
Organism: Lysinibacillus sp. NPDC047702; assembly: GCF_050272555.1. Classification (NCBI taxonomy): domain Bacteria; kingdom Bacillati; phylum Bacillota; class Bacilli; order Caryophanales; family Bacillaceae; genus Lysinibacillus; species Lysinibacillus sp. NPDC047702. The sequence continues at coordinate 28,064 of NZ_JBNNMG010000060.1, forward strand.
TTATTTAATTCGTCTTCAGTTTCAGCCGTTGCCTTTGAAATTTGGAATTCGATGTATTTTTGAATTGACTTCGGCAAATCATATTTACCTCGCCCTATCTTCACTAACGCATCCTCTTTGTCTAACTGTCTAATTCGTGAAGTTGAGATGCCCAAAATCACAGATAACTGAGCTTGACTAACGGTTTCGACAGATTCAACTAAATCCTTTTGTGTCAAGGCTTCAACCCCCATTTCACATTTATTTCCCAACCTCAAAATCACCGCAACCGTTAACGACCTTTTCGATTTACTAACTGAGCAATCCATGGGCTCGAAAGCACCCGCATAAAAGGTAAAACTCTGGAAGAACCTAAGATAATTTTCTCAATTGTTCACACAATTAAAACAATTCACTTTAACCCTAGAGCCTCATGGTTTCACGCCACTTTTTCATACGTTGTATGACTTGCTCCCTTCACTCTTAACGGGCAACTGCTTGACACTAACCCTCTGAACGCAACATATCTTTAATACTGTTGAATTAAAAAAACACGCTCAAATGCCTGTTGCATCAACATTCTACAAATTATTTTTATTTCAATTCACAATGCCACTATGTTATGTAGCATTCGTTATTATTTGAAGCTATGTATTCAGTATTTATGTCCATAAAAAAGCACACCTCTTAGTAAAGGTGTGTCATCTTATCATCTAGATCATCTTGTCCTGCTCCTATATAGAACAATGTTGTTGTTGGTTTATCATGGTTAAATAGCTTTTGTAATGCTCCAATGTCTTTATACTTTTGATAAAAGGTATAGCCAAATGTTTTTCGTAAGCTGTGGGTACCGATTGGTTCGGTATATCCTATTGCCTTTGCAGCATCCTTTAAAATTTTGTATGCAGTGGTTCGATCAATAGGTTTAGCTTTCCCTGTTCGCGTCTTTATTCGAGATGGAAACAAATATTCAGTACGTCTTTTATCCTCACAATATTCGTTTAATATTTTTCTGAGAGCTGGTGTTATAATAATACGTTTATACTTACCAGTCTTTTGTTCTTCAATCATTAAGTGTGTACCCTCTACATCTCTAACACGAAGATCTAGTATGTCAGATATACGTAAACCTGTATGAAGGCCAGTCATGAATAATACATAGTCTCGAGCTCTTCTATTCTTGAAGTATTGTGTGAATTCTTCTAGCCATGCTTTATCACGTATAGGTTCAACAAACTTCATGGAATAAACCACCCTTCATCTTCAATTTTCTCTTTTATTCTTGACATCGTTCGGGCAACAGTCCCCTTATGTATGCCTAGTACAGAAGCTATTTCCTCATGTGTATAGCCATTACTGATCAATTGTAAAATGTCCTTTTGACGGGTCGTTAGATTTCTAGTTATGGTCTGGAGAATCTGTCCTTTTTCTTCCTGCGTTACTTTCACTAATTCAGCATCTTCATCAGCGATCATCCCATACATGCTCATATCATTTGTTGCTTGTCTACGTTGTATCCAGTATGGTTCAAAGGGTATTTCACGTTCATATGCTGCTCGACGTTCGATTCCTCTTGTTACGCTAGGAATATGACCTAGATTCATATATTGCAAGCCGTAACTAACATTGGAAAGCCAATTCTTTACGGTTTTAATATCTCCCTCAATTAGTCTAACAACTTGTATTTCATCTGGTGTCAAACCGCTTAAATTATCGGTAACCTCATAAGACATAACGATAGCTTCTCTTTTTCGTTGTAATTCATCTAGAATAGCCTTAGTCATATGTTTAGTGGCCCTATATTCAATTCTTAAATCTCTCAAACTACTTCACCACCTTGGAAAATTATTTTTCTGAAGTATCACAGGGGTTATTTTCATTCAAATAAAAAGAGGACAACAAAAGATGGCAGCGTTTTGCTGCTATCCATTGTTGTCCTCCAGTGAGCTGGTAGAACACATTTAATTTGTTATTTCCTGTGATAAAATATCCCTTAAATACCTCAGCATATCAAAAATCAAAACTGACATTGTTATTAACAGTATTGAGATAAATGCATAATCATCAATAATAATTTTACTATAACTAGCAAAAAATAATACTATACAAGCCAGTAAAACAAAATTAACCTCATATAAAATTCTAATAACATACAATCTAGTTTTTGTGGATTTACCACCCTTCACCAGTCCTACAGATGCAACAATAGAAGCTGCTATTCCAAATAATATTGTAGCACTCAAAGAAGCAAAATCTTTAGACACTTCATTTATTGGAGTACCACCTATTCCAAATAATAAATAGTAACTTAGTAAACAGAAAAAAAGAATGAATGCAAAAAATAAATTCCAATAAATCTCCTTTTTCATAACTTCTCCTTTCTTGTACCCTCATTACTTATTCTTTTAATTCCCAAATGAAATAAAAAGAATACAATAAAAATTGCAATTTTTCCCTATTCTCTTACGTTATCCTCCGGCTAGTTGGTAGAACTTATACAATAATAGTATAATTGTTATCTCCTTCTTTTTCTTTTTCACTAATTATAAGATCAATTATAGCTTTTAATAAAAAAGCTCGATTTTTCATTCCTTTAAAACTAAAATAAGCTATATGTATCAAAATCAAAACAAATAAACTTGAATTCACAAATTGGACTATTAAAATAAAAAAACCCCACTTACTTTCACCATCATTAATAACTTTTATCATGTTAGTAATGAATAAACTTGAAATAATTACAGTAATAGTACTTATTAAGATTTTCTTACTAATTTCTGATAAAAAATTCAGGAACCCTAATTTTAATTTTAAATCAACAGCTTCTCTAATAAGATAATAATCCTTTAAATTTGGACCAATTTTTTCTATAATTTTTGCCTTAAATATTTTAAGGTCAGCTAAACTATTAACACCTTCATCCAAATCCCCAACTACTTCATAAATAAATAGATCAGTATCGAATTCTTCGCCTATTCGAGTGAATAATTTACGCTTCTTGGCATTCTGTCCTTTTACCATTTTTAATTCACTTTTATCTGAACTATCTTTAAATACACTTAAATATGGATTTAATAGTAGTAGTATAAATATCAATATCCCAATTTGAGTTAAAAGCTTTTTAATATCTTCACTTACAAAAAATTGCAGGACAATTTGTATTATAATAAAAGCAATTGATGATCCTATACATGCAAATACAAATTTCGCCAAAATTCTCACCTCTGTTTAGCATATTTTTTCTAATTTTCAAACCAAACTTTGAGTATTTCTATTATACCAACATAAAATTCCCTCTTTCAAATGCCGAAAGGGAATTTATCTGAATTTTATGCAATTATTAGTTCATGTTTTTTCAAAATGGTTAAATATTGCTCTTTCATTTTATCTTCTTCTGATAAAATGCACTCCACAGCTTTTATATAATGCTTGCACACAGCCTTGGAACAACCAACTCAAACAATTCAAAATAGGTCATAGTGGATGTTGTTTGTATTTTCTTATCCTCACAAACTTTGTAGACAATTTGTCTTAAAGCATACCATTCATTTATAGCTCGCATAAATATCCTCCTCCTTATTAGTGGAACACCACTTATCAATCACAAACAATAACGGTTATAATAAAAACCTTGTTTTTGAATAAATTCCCTCATTCGTTTAAATTCATTGATAAATTCAATTATTGTTTGTACAGTTTCTCTTGTGTTATAACTGGACACCACAAGTGTAATGCTTCTACTGTAAGATTGAATTTCGGATACCATTGTTTATTTTGAGGATGCTGATACTGGGTCTCCTCAAAATTGAGCTGGCTAAATTCTTTACCTGCATAGTCCATCTGTTTTTTGAAATTGAGTTATTAGATTGCGTCAAAGCCGAAATAGTAGCAAATCGTAATTTAGATGAAGTTGTTAAAATATTTCTTATTAGATTAAAAAGGACAACAAAAGACATTAGCGTGTTGATTTCTTTTGTTGTCCTTCAGATGACTGGTAGAACTTGATAATATTCTATTGTTCTTTCTAAATTTTATTTAAATAGTAAATACAAATAAGGAATTAAACATGGAAAAAATTCACGAAAATTATTTGGTAAATTGAATGAATGATATTTTTCCTCTCATAATGGTTGTTGCTTAACCTTTTGGTTCTAAAATAAATGCATTTCCTACCTTTTTCAAATCATTAAATTAAATAAATTTTTATCAATTTTATATTTACCCTCTTCAAGAAACCCTATCCTTTCAAGAGTTTCTATGCTTTCATTTCCCCCATTATAATATAATGCATAATCACTAAGTAATTTAAATTCTATTGGAGTTAGCTGTGATGTTAGAATCGTCAAATACTCTTCCCTTATTTTTTGATTTTGATCACTTCCTTCATCAAAATCAAAATTTTCTATATAGCTAATAATATGGAAAAAATTTCTATAATAATGACTAATTTTATTTTTTAATTTTAAAAACGCTAATGTATAAATTTCATCTAGTTTCTTACTTTTTTCTTCTATAAACTCAAGAAACTCCTTTTCTAACTTTTCCATCTCCTCAAATGAATATCCAACCGATTTCATAAAAGAATAATCTATAAAATAATCTCTCCATCGTACATTTTTCCCTTTAATTGTTTTTGAATATATTAAATGTAAAGATGTACTAAAATTTTCTCCTTCATTTATATCTTGAAGAGCGCTGTGAAATAGTTCTTTCAATTCTTCTGACTCTTCAAATTCTTTCAAATAAAAGTATTTCAAAGCATAATAAAAATCCAATGGTCTCTCTTTTATAAACTTTTTTTCCCACATTCTTATTATAATTAAATCAAAAGAACTTTCATACATTAAAGCTAATGGATAATATAAGTTATCCCTAAAATATACCTCTAATTGTGCCAATACATCCCTTTCACTTTTATCACCAATATTAAGTTCAGATATAATTTTATAATGGATATCAATCATATTAAAAAATTTGTTTTCAAATAAAGCTCTTCTACTTTGTTTATTTGAAATCTTGAATTCCTCACGTGTTTTTGTAATTTCTGTTCTTTGTAACTCAAGTTCTTTTTTTTGCATTATCATTGCAGCAGTAACAAATAGCAAACTTGCAAGAGACAATAATCCTACTGTTGTCCCACCAAAAAAATCACCAACAGTCCCGAGTTCAGCGAATTTATCTAGGTTATACTTATAGTTATTAAAATAGATTATTGAAAAGGGTGTTGCAATTGCTACACTACTAAACACTCCTCCAATTATCATGAAATAATTTTCAACTTTTTTGTAACCTGGAATTTCCCTATTCTCGACTGTTAGTTTTTCAAGTTTTTCTATTTCATTTTTATTCAAAACTCCCCACCCTCATCCCATTTAACTAGTTTCTTCTACCCTCGGTGTGATACTCTTTTCAATTTGAGCTGTGAGTTCGGATATCTTTGCCAAACAACTTTCGAAAGAGCTATTACACAAGTCTCATGTAGTTCAATTATATCAAGATAAATATTTCCATCAACATCTATATATAACTTTTAATGGTTATAGGCAGACGCTTATTTCGACGCTCATCTCATGTAACCCACTCTTCAACAGCTCAGCCATTAACGTTCTCTTATCCCCCACCCTTTTAAACGAAAAAAAGAAGGACAACGAATAACAACAGCTTGGGCTGTTATCAAATGTTGTCCTCTAGAAAGCTGGTAGAACATTTAAAATAATGATTTTATATTAATAAAATTTCTAAACAATTCAAAATGGTTTAATCCTTTCAATTAAAAAAAGAAGACAACAATTGTTAATAGTATATACTACTATCTTATTTCGCCATCCAACTAACAAGAGGAGATATTTTAAATTATCATAAAGTCATAGAAGTTTCTTTTTCCTTTTAAATCGAAAAATATGTCATGTTTATACTCAGCAGCTACTTCATCTGAATACAATTTGAAATTTAATCTCTTTGTATCCATTTCTACAGCTATATAATCTAGATTCATTTTATAACAATCACTATAATCAGAATGAGTAATGGAAGGGAATGACTTCTTAAATTCTGTATTATATATTGGCTGGAAGTACCTTATAAGTGCAGCTTCAGTAAAACTTATTTCTTGTTTCAATGAAATTGATTCATAAGGGAGTCGCTCTAATTCTAATTGAGTCATCAATCTTTCTTTATATGTTTCATAATTTGAATTGGGTGATACAATCGTCATTGTATTTCTATCAAAATTCCAAGCTGTTAAATATATACTTCTATCATCTTCTTTTTCAAAGTATATTTGTTGTAAAGTACTATGTGATTCTAATCTATCGAAAACATTTCTATTGCCATTTGTTCCAAATGACTTTCCTATATATACCACTTCACAATTAAGTTCTTCACCTATTTTTAATAATAAATTAATAATGTTTACTTGGCTCTTCACCAAAACATGTGCTTGACTAAGAGCCATACTGAATCCATTCGGCATTGCATTCTAGTAAAATTGTCTCTTTATAGTGCTGCGGA
>NZ_JBNNMG010000061.1:0-34461 GCF_050272555.1 Lysinibacillus sp. NPDC047702
AGCAACGCGAGTGAAGCGGCTCATCGGACGCCCCCAGGAAAGCACTCAGTCGGAACGGAGATCAACCTCTCGTTTTGAAAAAGGGCTATACTTTTAATTTGTCACCTTGATTTCATTGACATAATAGTATTTCGACAACATGAAAAAACCTTATCGTCTAAAAAAACGATAAGGTTTTTCTATGCTTATTTTTTGCGTTTTGTTAAACGTCCAAGTACGAATGCACCTGCTGCTACCGCAAGGACTGTATTCGTTTTTTTCGTAAATACTTGTTTTGTCACAAGATTAAGGTTTTGAGGACGCTCAGCTAAACGGCGCATAAAGTAGCCATACCAATCTTCACCAAATGGTACATATACACAGAAGTTATAGCCTTCATTAGCAAGCTCTTTTTGCATGTCTGTACGGAAACCATAAAGCATCTGGAATTCAAATTTATCTAGTGGAATATTATGATCCGCTACAAAGCGTTTTACATGTGCAATCACATTATGATCATGTGTTGCAATGGATGTAAATTTGCCATGAAGTAAATGGTATTCGATTAACTCAATGAAATTTAAATCAATATCTAATTTATCTTGGAAGGCAACCTCAACAGGCTCTTTATAAGCACCTTTTACGATACGTAAACGATAGTCCTTAAATTTCTCGATATCGTCTTTTGCGCGGTAGAAGTAAGATTGAATAACAGTACCCACATTTTTAAAAGTTTTGGAAAGCTCCTCAACCATATCAAATGATGTCTGTAAACGACCATAGTTTTCCATGTCGAAGTTAATAAATATATCATAAGCCGCTGCTTTTTCTACAATTTCGTATAAATTATCGTAGCAAAAATCAACATCGATATCTAATCCTAATTGTGATGGTTTTAACGAAATATGGGCATCAACGCCATTTTCATGAATAGCTTCAATAACAGCGAGGATTTGTTCCTTTGCCTTTGTTGCTTCTTCTTCAGTTGAAACAAATTCCCCTAAATTATCCACTGTGCAAGAGATATTATGTGCGTTCAGTTCTTTGATGCTTGCAATTGTTTCGTCAATATTTGTTCCAGCTACTACACTTTGTGCTCCTAATTTAAGGCCATATTTTTTTGCAGCACTATTTAATAGTTGGTTTTCAGATAAATGGATGAAAAAATCGCGTAATACCATGGTCATTCTCCTCACTGCTTTTCTTTTTAGTATAACATAATTTATAAAAGATATATCGATTTCACCACAACCGTTATTTCATTTCAAGTATTTGCATGCGTTCATTAAAAAGAGCAGGATAGCTTAAAAAGCCTATCATTATGCTTGATAATGTCGCTGTTGTGAGGAGGGCAAAAATGATTAATAGTTGAAATTGTACTGCTTGTATGGGATCAGCACCACCGATAATTTGACCACTCATCATGCCTGGTAATTGAACGAGTCCAATGGTTTTCTGACTCTCGATTGTAGGAATCATACTGGCCTTAACAGCATTCATTAGCTGACGATGAATAGCCTGTTTAGGTGTGCCACCAAGAGATAAAATTAATTCTATTTCATCATGATGACTGGTGATCTCTGCAGTAAAACGATTTAAAAATAGAATGGATAACACCATTGAATTACCAATTAGCATGCCGCTAATGGGAATAATATATTGTGCAGCTGCTGGAACAATATGAAAGCCAAGTAAAACGCCTTGTGTGACAGCTTCAATTACAACTAAAGTTAGAGCTATTTTCCACGTAATACCTTGAATACCCTTTCCTTTTTTGCGAGCATTTAATGTTGCTACTATAATCATTAATGCAACCATAAGGAAAATATAAAGATAGCTTTGGGCTTCAAAGACAAATTTTAAAATATAGCCTACTGCAAGCAGTTGTATAATAGAGCGAATCGTAGCAATGATTGTATCTTTCTCAAGTCCCAGCTTTAATGTTTTTGATAGTAGCAGAGGGAGTAAAACAAAAATTAATGTGAGAGATAGTGTTGTAAATGTCATATGTCCACCCCCTGTACAAATTCTGCGACACGTGGATTTGTAGGGGCTTTCAGTAAGGAACTTCTTCCTGTTTCAATGAGCTCACCATCCATCATAACCCATGTGAAGTGCCCAATTGTTAGTGCTTGCTGCAAATTATGTGTAATCCAGATCATAGTGACATCGTATTTTTTGTTAATGGTAGCAATGAGTGTCTCGATGTCCTGGACAGATTGACGGTCCAGGGCAGAGGTAATTTCATCTAATAATAAAATGGAGGACTGATTAATAAGCGTTCTCGCTATCGAGACTTTTTGTCGTTGTCCACCTGATAACCCATTTGTAGAGCGTTGTAAATAGCTTTGATCGAGTCCAACATCTTGTAAATATTGAATGGCTTCTTCTTTTGTAAGCTTTTGTCCTTGTAAAGAACGAGGAAGTTCGAGATTTTCAAATACAGTCCCGTTGATCATAGGTGCTGCTTGAAGAGCAATACTGACATGTCTCCTTAAAGCAGTTGGCTCGTATGTAGAAATAGGTTGATTATCAATTAATATTTGACCATCTGTAGGTGATAATAAACCATTACATAATTTTAGTAGAGTTGTTTTGCCAGCACCAGATGGACCAACCAAAGTGGTAATTTTCCCTTTAGGGAAAGATCCAGTAATCGATTTTAAGATGGTCTTGTCATTTGCAGAAAAGCTGATCTGTTGAAGGTGAATAGAAGGCTCGTATAACATATCCATACAGTTGAAACTCCTTTATACTAATAGGTACAATAACTGTATCATGAAATGAATGAGGGCTACAGCCAAATTATGGTCTATTATAAAATGTAAGGGGAGAGTAGGGAATGAATGTATTATATGTAGATACACTAACATATGCACAAGGCAATATGTATATCGTAGCCTCAGATGAAGGTCTTGTATATATTGGAACACCAAATGCACCTTTTACAGAGGTAGAAGTATGGGCCAAAAAGCCATTTAAAGGCTATCGTTTTGAGGAGAATAAAGTAAAGCTACAGCCATATGTTAAGCAATTTACCGCTTATTTCAATAAAGAGCTTACAAAATTTGATTTGCCCATACATGTTAAAGGGACCCCATTTCAGCTTGCTGTATGGGATGCACTGATGGAGCTGCCATATGGAACAACGGCTTCTTATTCAGATATCGCACACCGCATCGGTAATCCGAAGTCGGTAAGAGCAGTAGGTGGTGCAATAGGAGCAAATCCAATATTAGCGATTATTCCATGTCATCGAGTGATTGGAAAAAATGGCAAGTTAACAGGTTTTCGTAGTGGATTGGCAATGAAAGAATTTTTACTTGAAATAGAGAAAGATTAAAAAAAGAACAAGTGGCTTTGATAACGTATGCGCTGATAATATAGGATTTACCTCAACAAAGTCATATGATTGAGTGCAAATGAGCACCCTGACCATAGAAATGAGCGAAATACCCCTAAGTAATGATCAGTAAGTCCACAGGGGTGTTATTTCAAAGATCTGCATGCCATCTAAGGATGCCATGCAGATTCTTGAAATTTCAATAAAGCTTTATCAGCACTAGACATGTTCTTCCTGAGCATTGGTTTGTGTTTTACCGAAATGTGTTAAACGATGAGCGAATGTTTCACCTTTAACAGCAGTGCCTTTGAATATATCCTGGTATTCATAGGCCGGTGTTCCGTGCTCGATAACATCCAGACCAGCGATTTCTTCCTCAGCAGAAACGCGTAATGGTACAAATGCTTTAATAATAAATAAACCGATTGTTACGGAAATACTAACCCAGGCGATGGTAGCAATAATCCCAATCGCTTGCACACCTAGAAGACTGATGCCGCCACCGTAAAGTAATCCTTGACCACTAATATCAAACAGGCCAACTGCAAGAGTACCCCAAATACCACAGATTCCATGTACGGCAATGGCACCAACCGGGTCATCAACTTTTAATTTCCATTCGATGATACGTACTCCTTCTACAAGTAATGGAGCTGCAATTATACCGATAATAATAGAACCAATAATACTAACATTAGCTGCACCAGCCGTAATACCTACAAGTCCTGCTAAGGCACCGTTTAATGTCAGTGAGCCGTCGATGTGACCATATCGAAACTTCGTATAGAAAGCAGTTGCGACCACTCCAGCAGAGGCTGCAAAGAATGTATTGGCAATAACACCAGGCACTAGTTCAGGATCAGCTGTTAATGTAGACGCACCATTAAAGCCGAACCAACCGAACCAAAGTAAAAATACACCTAGAGAGCCTAAAGGAATACTATGTCCTGTAATGACATTAACACGACCATTCTCATATTTACCAAGTCGTGGTCCGATTATTGCTGCTGCTACAAATGCTGCTACAGCACCTGTTAAGTGAACTACAGTAGAGCCTGCGAAATCAATAAATCCAAGATCAGTTAACCAGCCCTGACCACTCCACACCCAGTGACCAACAATCGGGTAAACTACTAATGTCATGAGTATAATAACGCCGATATAAGCAAAAATATTTGTACGTTCAGCCACCGCTCCAGATAAAATGGTTGCGCCTGTTGCTGCGAACATTGTTTGGAAGATAAAGAAGGAAAGATCATCAACACCTTTTAAAGCAAAGCCACTTGTACCGAATAATCCTCCAGCAGTATCACCAAACATAATAGCGTAACCACATAAAAAATAAACAATGCCGCCCAGTGAAATCGTAAGGAAGTTTTTCATAATAATATTGACCGCGTTTTTAGAACGTGTAAAGCCAGCCTCAACCATTGCAAACCCAGCGTGCATAAAGAATACTAAAATTGTGCCTAACATCACCCAAACTAAATTAACCGATAACAGAACTTCATCCATATATAATTCCCCCTTATTCTACTGCAATTGATCCGACTTCTTTGGTACGGATTCGAATTGCCTGTTCTACCGGATAAATGAAAATTTTACCGTCACCAACTTTGCCGGTTGCAGCATCTCGTAAAAGTACTTCCACAATAGGATCAACTTTTTCATCATCAACAATCATTTCCAATTTCAACTTTGGTAAAAATTCAATTTCATATGTGTTGCCACGGAATAAACCAGTGCGACCTAGCTGACGACCACAGCCTGCAATTTCGGAAACACTTAGCCCAGCAATTCCTTCCTGTGCAAGTCCGTCCCTAACGGCGCCGAAAACTTCAGGACGAATGATTGCTTCGATTTTTTTCATTGAAACCAGCTCCTTGCGTTAATTTAATTTACATGTTAAAACGGCATTAAAAACTACGCAATTGTTTTTTAAATAAATATGTTATGTTTTATAACATTGAATATTTCGTATTACGTAATATTTTTAGCGGAATGTTTTTATAAGGGGAATGTAAGCGGTACTAAAATTTATGTCTAAAATGTGTCAAGTTCTAAATTTTCTGATTATTTATGTAAGGAAATCTAACATAGAAACAGAAGAATGTAAAACGCAAGAATTTGGGTATATAGTGTATACTAGGACTAATTATCAAAGCGGAAGAAGGGGTTTCTTGTGAGATCAAATTATGCAGATGATAGCTTAGCGCTACACACAGACTTATACCAAATCAATATGGCAGAATCGTATTGGGCGGATGGTATACATAATAGAAAAGCGGTTTTTGAATTATATTTCAGAAAATTACCATTTGGCAATGGGTATGCCATTTTTGCTGGATTAGAAAGAATGCTTGATTATTTACGCAATTTTTGTTTCAGCGAATCAGATATTACCTATTTACGAGAAGAGGTAGGCTATAAAGATGACTTTATTGATTATCTGAAAAATATTCGATTCACAGGAAATATGTACTCCATGGTGGAGGGTGAGCTTGTTTTCGCTAATGAACCAATCGTCCGCATTGAAGCACCATTAGTAGAGGCACAGCTAATTGAGACAGCCCTTCTTAATATTGTGAATTACCAAACATTAATTGCAACAAAGGCTAGTCGTATTAAACAAATTATCAAAAATGAAGCTGCGATGGAGTTTGGCACAAGGCGTGCTCAGGAGATGGATGCGGCCATCTGGGGGACAAGGGCTGCATTTATTGGTGGTTTTGCCTCCACAAGTAATGTTCGTGCAGGGAAACTCTTTCATATACCAGTGTCAGGTACTCATGCACATGCACTTGTTCAAGCCTATAAAAATGATTACGATGCATTCCATGCGTATGCAAAACGCCACCGAGATTGCGTATTCCTTGTGGATACTTACAATACGCTAAAATCAGGTGTGCCAACAGCAATTAAAGTGGCTAAAGAGCTTGGCGACAAAATTAATTTCATTGGAATTCGTTTAGATAGTGGAGATATTGCATTCTTGTCAAAAGAAGCGCGTCGTATGCTAGATGAAGCAGGTTTTCACAAAGCCAAAATTATCGTATCCAATGATTTAGATGAATACACTATTTTGAACTTAAAGGCACAAGGTGCAAAAGTAGATGTATGGGGAATCGGTACAAAGCTTATTACAGCGTACGATCAACCTGCTTTGGGGGCTGTCTATAAAATGGTTGCCATAGAAAATGACGAGGGTCAATTAGAAGATACAATTAAAATTTCTGCGAATGCTGAAAAAGTATCAACGCCAGGTCTTAAAAATGTTTATCGAATTATTGATCGAAAGAATGGAAAGGCAGAGGGAGATTATATTACGATGCAGGATGAAAATCCCCAAGCCGAGGAGCGAATAAAAATGTTTCACCCTGTTCATACGTTTGTTTCTAAATTTGTTACAAACTTCGAAGCAACAAACTTACATCAGCATGTGATTAAAAATGGTACCATTAATTATCAAAATCCAACATTGGAAGAAATGCGCGACTATGCTGCGGATAATTTAGAACTGTTATGGGATGAATATAAGCGTGCCATGAATCCTGAGGAATACCCTGTCGATTTAAGCCAAAAATGTTGGGACAATAAAATGCGCAATATTGAAGAAGTGCAAGAAATGGTCAATCGATTATAGTAAGGAGTGGACAGTAAATGACTTTACAGCAGCAAATCATTCAGGAATTACGAGTGAAGCCTGCTATTGATGTGCAGGAGGAAATTCGTAAATCCATCGATTTTTTAAAGGGATATGCCCATAGATACAGTTTTGTAAAAGGGTTTGTTCTTGGAATATCTGGTGGCCAGGATTCTACATTAACAGGAAAGTTAGCACAACTTGCGGTGGATGAGTTAAATGTCGAGTCAGAGGAAACGACATATTCTTTTTATGCTATACGCTTACCATATGGTGTTCAGACTGATGAAAAGGATTGTCAGGATGCCATCGATTATATTAAACCAACAAAAACCTTAACAGTGAATATTAAAGGTGCTGTCAATGCAAGCGTTCAAGCATTAGCGGATGCTGGAATTGAGGTAAGCGATTTTGTGAAAGGGAATGAAAAGGCACGTGAGCGAATGAAGGCGCAATACGCTATTGCTGCTATGAATAATGCTGTCGTATTAGGAACAGACCACGCCGCTGAAGCAATTACAGGTTTTTACACAAAGTTTGGAGATGGGGGCGCGGATTTAATGCCCATCTTCCGCCTGAACAAACGTCAGGGTAAACAATTATTAGCTACACTTGATTGCCCAGAGCACTTATATTTAAAGACACCAACTGCCGATTTAGAGGAAAATCGCCCATCCTTGCCAGATGAACTAGCACTTGGTGTAACATATGATCAGATTGATGATTATTTAGAGGGAAAGACTATTCCTGAAGAAGCACGTATTACATTAGAAGGATATTATTTACGTTCTCGACATAAACGCCATATGCCGATTACAATATTTGATGATTTTTGGAAGTGATTTTTAGGAAAAGAGCTTTATTTAAAGTAGGATTAACTTTGAATAGGGCTCTTTTTTTATTTAATTTGATTCTGTGTTATTAAGCTTTCGCATAAAATGTCGATATATATACCTATAAAGTTGATAAAAAGTAAAGGAGGGTAATTATTTATGAGGACTTCTAGAGTAAGTGCAACGACTAATAGTACATTTCGTAACGAACAACAGTATCTACATGCAGGGGATATAAGTCATAATTTTGGGCAAAATCCGAAGCAACAGTTTAAAAATAGTATGCAAAAAAACACTGAAAAGAAGCAAGTGAATCGTACGAAACAAGATCATCAGCCGCGGTCAAATAAAATAGAGGCTAGTTCTTTAGATCATGCATATGATTTACAAATACGTAATGAATTAAATGAAACAGCCGATAAATTAAATCGTCTTAGCAAGCAAAAGAAGCTTCTAAATAGTTACCGCTCTTCTATATAGACATGTATAAAAACTCTCTTCATCTTTCCATAGATGGGGAGAGTTTTTATATTAAAAGCAGAAAATGAATATCTTTTATTCAAAATATTTGAAATCAAAACGTTCAATGAATATTCAAGATAATTTTTCCAATTCTTCACAGTGTTTTTTTACTTATTTCACAATTGAACTGTAAAGTAATTGGTAGTAACAGAATAAAGAAATTGGGGGAAGCGGTTGTGAAAAAATTATGGTTACCTGTACTTGCAGTATTATTTTTACTTACGGCTTGCGGTACAGAAAAGACAGAGGTTAAGGAAGAAGCATCGAAGCAAGAGGTAGCAGGAAATGAATCGGAAGCAAAGGATAATTCGGTTCAAGTTGCTTCCTTAGTGGATCCACGTTTACAAGAGCCTAAGGAAGATACATTGTGTGAAATGTGTAATATGAAGGTTTATATGAAGGACGAAGAAATGGGAGAGTTCTCTACTCAGGCAATAAAAGAGGATGGAACAATCGCCTTTTATGATGATATCGGCTGTTTATTAAATGCTGAGGTTGCCAACGAGGAAAAAAATGAAAAATTTGTGCGAGACTATATCACAAAGAATTGGGCGAAAGTAGAAGATGTAACTATCGTCAAAACAGACCTGAAATCACCGATGAACTGGGGCTATATTTATTTCATTAACAAGGCTGAGGCAGACAAATTTATTGCGGATAATCCAAGTGCACATGTAGAGGAGTTACAAAAGATTAAGGATGATGCATTGGAGCGTCGTAAAAAAATGATGGAAGAAAAAGCAAAAAAAGAAGCCAATGGTGAATCAGATTCCATGCATATGGAAGAGATGAATCATGATGATCAAGGTCATAATCATTAATAGAAAAGGACTAGGGGAATTCCTCTAGTCTTTTCATGCTGAAATGCGAGGTGAGGAACGGTGAAGAAAGTAGGTTTTGCATTTTTGTTTTTTCTATTTATGAGCCACACAGTGTACGCTGAATTCGATATACAGGAAGCTATTGATGCAGCATCTCCTGGTGAGGTTATTCATATTCCTGCTGGTCAATATCAAGGTAATTTTATTGTTACAAAGCCACTAACATTACTTGGTGAGGATGGAACGGAATTTATTTCGAAAAGTAATGAGCCGACACTACGAATTGCAAACACCGCAACTATCAGTATCAGAAATTTAAAATTATCGGGAAAAAGTAAGGCAATTGTTGCTAGTAATGTTGATGGTCTTGAGCTTAGTAATATACACATTAAAGATGCTTTTACGGGTGTACATATTCAACGCTCCAATAACATCCATATACATGACATTCATGTAACTGGCAGTGAGGGGCACTATGCAGAGAAAGGTAATGGTATCGCCGTTTATAAAAGTGAAGACATCCTTATAGAAAATAATCATATTGAGCAGATGCAGGATGGAATTTATGTAGAGGAAGTCAAAAGCATTGTTGTCCAACATAACAATGTGACACAGAGTCGTTATGCCACACATTTTATGTATACAAGTGATGCGAAGGCATTTTTTAATAACTATCTTTCTAATGTTACTGGTTTTATGGTCATGATGACCACAGATATCTTTTTAGAAAACAACACCGTTGAGAACCATTTTAATTATAATGGCTACGGTATGCTGTTGTATGACGTGCAGCGAGCTTCAATTGCAAATAATATCATCAAAAATAATCGAACAGGTCTAGCATTACAAAAAAGTTCGATGATACAAATTGATACAAATGATTTTCAAATGAATCAAACTGCAGTTGAGGGAACAAAGGTAAGTGATAACACAAAGGCTAGTCATAATAGCTTTACTGGTAATATCCTAACAGCTCGCTCTGATCGGTTAGGTTTTCAGCTTGATAGTAATTATTATGATGATTATACAGGTATTGATATGAAAGGGAATGGGTATGGGGATGTTCCATATGTGGCAATGTCAAGCTTTGGACAGTGGATGGTGCGACAGCCTGTCTACCAATATTTTGTGGCCTCTCCAAGTGTTGTTTTACTAACATCGCTAGATCAGCAAATTAATAAAACGGAATCAAGGGTGTTAGTAGATCATACACCGAGATTAACGATAAATCATGAAATAGAACATAACAAACTAGATGTTGTACAAGCAATAGCAGGTTTGCTTTTGCTAGTAAGTAGTTTATGGCTATGGAAAAGAGGGATAACGGAATGAAAAAATGGGTAATGATGATCTTATTGTGCTGTGGTGTACTGGCGAGCTGTAGTGAAAAAACATATGAGCCTCGTGAAATTGTTAGTGAGACAGATGTTTGTAAAATTTGTAATATGAGCATTGTTCATAATGCTTATGCTGGTCAAATTGCCCTGAAAAATGGTGATTATGAAATTTTTGATGATATTGGCTGCTTGATGGAATATATAGCTTCAAATGGTGATAAGGAAATTGGGGCAGCCTATATTAAAGATGCGGCAAAAAATGAATGGATTGATGTTTTTAAAGCTGTGTATGTGTACAACAAGGAGTATTGGACACCAATGAATTATGGTGTAGTGGCCTTTGATACAAAACAGGCAGCACAGGAGTGGATGACACAAGAGGGAGAGGGGAAACTGCTTCATTATAAGGATTTACACGATTTTAATTGGGGGATACATGAGTGATGTATAGTATGCTGATTAAATTAGAATTGAAGCAAATGCTTAGAAGTCGATGGATGCAACTTGTGTGTCTGTTATTTACATTCGTTTTTACAGCTATTGTCGTTATTCAGCAAATGGCACTACCAGATGTAGAAGGCTTTACACGTCAAACCGCCTCATTTTTAAACGTATTACTATTTCTATTGCCGTTATTTATCCTAACCATTGGCAGTATGAGTGTAGCTGGTGATGTGGAAACTGGTTGGTACTCGTTGTTAAAGACATATCCAATGACACGCATGCAATACATTACAGGGAAATATATAGCTACTGTACTAGCTTTTTTATTGGTCGTGCTGTCAGCGTTTGGGGTTATCTTGACGCTAGGTGGAATTTTAGGCGGTGTTCGTTTGCCAATTATTTTCATCACGCTAACTTTGCTATGTATATTTATTTTTGTGTCGTTAGCCATTTCAATTGGAGCATTTGCCAAAACTAGATTAAATGCACTGTCGTTATCACTAGTTTTTTGGTCCATTTTTTTATTGCTTATTTCTTATGCTTTGATGGCTATAGGAACTGTTGTAGCAGGTCATGTGATGCAAAAGCTTACCATTATTGCGATACATATTAATCCTATAGAGTGGCTGCGCTTTGGCTATTTTATTTTTACAAATCAAGCTAGTGTGCTTGGTCCAGCATTTTATGGTGTGACAAAGTTTTACTCATCATCAGTAGGTTACACGGTATATGGCGCTGTAACGTTGCTTTGGGTCATTTCCCCATTAGCTTGCAGTAGTAGGCTTTTAAAGAAAGGCGGAAGAAGATGATGCTATTAGAAGCAAACAATTTATCACATATATATGACAATAAGAGAGGGCTTCAGGAAGCTTCTTTTTCCCTACAAACAGGGCGTGTTCTAGCTCTTGTGGGAGGAAATGGCGCTGGCAAAAGTACGTTAATTCGTCTGTTAACAGGACAGGAAAAGCAAAAGTCAGGTGAAATTATCTGGCATAAACCCCAATCTATTCGATATATGCCAGATGATGTGGACTTTCCATCTATGTTATCAGCGATAGAAATTTTACAGCTACTTGCCTCCTTCAAGAACGTTGACAAGGAGGAACAAGAAAATGTACTGAAACGTGTTGCGCTATGGGATGTAAGAAAACAGAGGGTAAAGCAATTCTCGAAAGGGATGCGTCAGAGGCTGAACCTTGCTCAAAGCTTGCTTGGCAATGGCTCTTTGCTTATTTTAGATGAGCCGACAAATGGACTTGATCCGTTTTGGATAGCTGAGCTTAAAAAAATGATGCTCGAGGAAAAAAACAAAGGTTGTACGGTTATATTTTCCACACACTTACTTGCATTTGCTGAAGAGGTTGCAGACGATGTGTTAGTTCTGCATGAGGGGAAAATACTTATCTCAGGAAGCTTAAAGGAAATTCTTTTACAAGAAAAATCATCTTCATTAGAGAATTTATGGTTAAAAAAATTAAATCTGTAACATTTTGATAGGTAATGACGTTATATGTAAGTGGGTAGACTTGTTTGAAGGGATTCAGACAAGTCTTCTTTTACGTGCTAAAGTAATGGATAGAATTTCATATAATTGTCTTACTAGCAATATTTCGTTATGCTTAAGATAAGTTATCGTGCAATTCAAATAATTGTAGGGTGAAATAGGAGGTTTTATAATTTATGAATTCGCAAATACAAGATGTTTTAGAAAATATAGAGAAAGTAATGATTGGCAAAAGAGAGGTTGCTGAGCTTAGTATAGTCGCTTTGCTGGCGAGAGGGCATATTTTACTAGAGGATGTACCTGGTGTTGGTAAAACAATGATGGTGCGAGCACTAGCAAAGTCATTTGATGCGCAATTTAAAAGAATACAATTTACACCAGATTTATTGCCTTCTGATGTAGTTGGGGTATCTATTTATAATCCAAAGACAATGGAATTTGAGTTTCGACCTGGCCCGATTATGGGAGATGTTGTACTGGCCGATGAAATTAATCGTACATCACCAAAAACACAATCTGCGTTGCTTGAAGGAATGGAAGAAGCATCTGTCACAATTGATGGGAACACCCTAGCAATCCAGCAACCTTTTTTCGTAATGGCAACGCAAAATCCAATTGAACATGAAGGCACATATCCGTTACCAGAGGCACAGCTTGATCGTTTTTTACTAAAGATAAAAATGGGTTATCCGTCTAGAAGAGAAGAGGTAGAGATACTTCGTCGAGCTGAAAATGGTAAACCAATTGAAAAAATTAAAGCGGTGCTAACAGTTGAACAATTGAAAGAATTGCAGGAACTTGTACAAGGTGTGTATGTCGAAGATTCTGTCAAAAATTATATGGTGGAGTTAGCATCACAAACAAGGGAAAATAGCTATGTACATTTAGGGGTAAGCCCTCGTGCAACGATTGCACTAATGAAAGCCTCACAAGCCTATGCTTTTATAAAAGGGCACAGTTATGTAACACCGGATGATGTCCAATATCTTGTACCATTTGTCTTTAGTCACCGATTAGTATTAAAGCCTGATGCGCGATATGATAACGTAACAGCAGAAGAAATTATTGAGCGCATTATTGCAAAAACACCTGTACCAACAAAGAGGTTCGCGGAGCAATGAAGAAATGGAAAGTATTGATAGAGAAAAGTAAGCATTTCTTATTAGTATCTTTGTTAATCATTTTTACATTTTGCTATGCTATGTTTCAGGGTGGCTTTGTTAGCTGGTTTGTATTTTTTGCAGTTAGTCCATTTTTGTTGTATGCCTTTATTTTCTTATTAGTAAGGGAAAATATCTTACTTGTAGAACGTGAAATTGAACCATCTCATATTGAAAGTGGGCAATCAGCGAAGGTGACAATTACTGTAGAGCGAAAAACACGTTTCCCATTTGCTTATATGGTGATGGAGGAGCTTGTAAACAGTGAGTCCCTTGTGCAATCGAAGGTACAAGGAGCAAATGGCGTTTTGTTTGTAGGCTTTAAGAAAAAATTTAGCTGGAGTTATATGCTAGAAAATATGCCGCGCGGTGAGCATCGTTACCTAGGTGTGACTATTGTTTTCAGTGATTTCTTTGGCTGGGCAAAAAAAAGTGTTTCTGCAGAAAAAGAACAAGTGATCTTAATTTATCCAAGAGTTCGTGAAATGAAATATGCCGCTCTTCAAACAAAATTTGATGCTGGATCAATGATGACCCCTTATTCCATTGTTAAGGATACTTCAATGGCTGTTGGGCTACGTGAGTACGTTCCTGGCGATCGTTTTTCATGGATTCATTGGAAATCATTCGCAAAAACACAAACATTACAATCAAAAGAATTTGAGGATCGTCAATCGCAGGAGCTGATGTTAGTGCTCCATGCGAAAAAATCACCGTTATTTGAAGAGAAAATTGAGCTAGTAGCATCCATGTTACAAACGATAGTTGATGAACGAGGAGATATTTCATTTGTTTCAGCTGGTGCCGATACGAAGGTGTTTCCAACTATTCAAGGGAATAAGCAGTTAGATCAAGTTATGCATCATTTAGCTGCTATAAAGCCTACAGAAAATGTTAAATTCCAATTACGAGATCAACAAGCCTTTAAGCATATTGCAACAATGTTATATGTTACGAGCGAAGTATCTGATGAACTATTACATACTCTCGCCACTATGGTGAAAAGCTGTATTTGTTTTGTAGTGGCAGAACAGCCACCTTTACAAACAGATTTAACTAAGCGTTATAAGCAAATACAAGTTGTTCATGTTAATCCACTTGATTATTATCATTTGTTCACGGAGGTGATGAGGCCGTGAAAAAAACATTAGGAGATTTTATAGAATTAACGATTGCGTATGTAATTGTTTTTTTAATTTTACGTGAATGGCTTATTCCTGTAATGGAGCTAACTAATACTGGTTTACTTCATTTATTTTTAGTGTTTATTGGTCTATCCCTAGCACTTAGCTTATTCCGAGTACAGCCACTATTTTCCGGGTTGGTTAAATTAGGATATATTACATGGTTTGTAGTATTTGTATTTAGTAAAGAACCTATTTTATCAGGCAACACATTGCCGTTTTTAATACATGAATGGAAATGGAATATGACAGCCATTTTCTCAGGAGAATTTGGACAAGTATCCGATTCGTTTAGAACAGTGCTTTTCCTTGCTCTTATTTGGATGTTAATATACTTAATTCACCACTGGATAACGGTACGAAATAATATATTCTATTTCTTTGCGTTAACAGTATTTTTTATTGCTACTTTAGATACATTTAGTGATTATAATGGCAAAGTAGCAATTGTAAAAGTTATTATATTGGGTTTGATAATGACAGGCCTACTTTTTGTCAAGCGGCTATGGCTCCAGGTCGATGCAACGAATAATACAATAGGAAAGTGGAAGCTTGTTATACCTATGATTGTTTCTGTACTTCTTGTCAGTGGAGTAGCGTTTTTATTGCCGAAGACAGGACCGACCTGGGCTGATCCTGTACCATTTATCAAAGGGATTGCAGGACAAGGCGATTCGGGCTCGGGGAAAAAGTCAGTTGGTTATAGTGATGATGATAGTCGATTAGGCGGACCATTTCAGGGCGATAATACATTAGTTTTTACAGCCACTTCTCGTGATCGCCACTATTGGCGTATAGATACAAAGGATACCTATACATCAAAAGGATGGATTCTTTCACAAGGAAACTTTGGAAAAAATTATTATCAAGCTGATACACCTATTTTAACTTCTTTACAGGTAGGATCTCCAGAAAAAACACGTGAAATTCAGATGGACATTGCTGTTCCGATGCCATTTTTAATTCAAACGTATGGGATGCTGTCAGTTTCAGCCCAGGATTCAACCATGTTTATACAGGATGAGCAAACTGAAAAAATAGCAATAGAGCAACAAAGTGATGAGGACAAATTATTATCAAGCTATACACTATCATATAGTGAGCCAGTCTATAGCATGGAGCAACTTCAACTGTCAAAACCATCCATGCTGGAGACCTTGGACCCATCCTTTAATCGCTTTTTGCAGTTACCAAATACACTTCCACAGCGTGTAAGAGAATTGGCGTTAGACATAACACAGGATAAAGCATCGGTGTATGATCAAATCAAAGCAATAGAAAGATATTTTTCTATCAGTGGTTTTAGATACGATAAAACTGCAGCAGCTATTCCTGCTGAGGATCAGGATTATGTTGATCAATTTTTATTCGATACAAAAGTGGGCTACTGTGATAATTTTTCAACATCGATGGTTGTGCTTTTGCGGTCGGTAGGTATTCCAGCTCGCTGGGTAAAAGGCTTTGCGCCAGGTGATGCTGGTTCAATGTCAGATGGTTTGCGTGAGTATCGCATTACAAATGATAATGCACACTCATGGGTGGAGGCGTATGTACCTGGAACAGGCTGGATGGAGTTTGAGCCAACGATTGGCTTTACAGGAAATGTGAATATTGATTATGATATTGAACGAGAAACGCCTCAGCAAGAACAAGTCACTCAGCCAGAAGAAAAAAAGGATCAGCCGAAAAAAGAGCAAGAACCAAAACAGAAGGCTAGTAGTTCAACATTTAGCTTAGATGTAGTATGGACATGGATGAAAAAACTTAAATATGTATGGCTAGCTTTACTTGTTTTGCTCATTGCTACTAGTATTTCATTGTATACGAAACGTAGAACGTGGATACCTAAAATGCAAATAAGAGCATATCGTAAAAAAGAAGCAGATTGGACAAATTTTGATGCTTCTTATCATGATTTAATGAAACAGTTATCACGCATTGGTTTACGTCGAAAAGATGGTGAAACATTACGGGCATTTGCTGAACGGGTGGATGCATCTTTAGAGACAGATGAAATGCAAAAATTAACTGTAGTTTATGAGCAACATATTTATGGCAAGGAAGCGCAAGATGTTGACTTTAAGGAACTGAAAGAAAGTTGGGAATATTTAATCAATCGCACAATCAGTTGATTTTAGTGGGTACAAAGAGTAAAATGAAAAAAATTATATATGATAAGGATTGCTTTCATATAAGTTCGATAATAAGGTTCGAATGTTTCTACGAGATCACCGCAAATGATTTCTCTATGAAGGCGAATGTTTTGGTTAGGTGAGAAGTACGGATCACTTTTCTTTGCTACGCATTCGCCTTTATATTTCAAGAGCTTATGAACGCGTAGGAAGTTTTTACTTTCATACGCGTTTTTCTTTGAACACTTGAAGATATCCTTTAAAAATAGTAGAAGAGGTGGAAATTTTGTCAGCTAGCCCTTTATTAAAAGAGCAAGAAAAAATCGTTGTACTAGACTTCGGTAGCCAATTTAACCAATTAATTACGCGTCGTATCCGTGAATTTGGTGTTTTCAGTGAGCTACACCCCCACACAATAACAGCAGAAGAAATTAAAGACATGAATGCAACTGGTATTATCTTTTCAGGTGGTCCAAACTCTGTTTATGACGAAAAAGCATTCCATGTAGACCCAGCTATTTTCGAATTAGGCTTACCAATCTTAGGTATTTGCTATGGTATGCAGTTAATGGCACATACACAAGGTGGTAAAGTTGAAGGTGCTGAAACTCGTGAATACGGGAAAGCAGAAATCCAAGTTACAACTTCCAATAAACTATTTGGGGAGCTGCCATCTGAGCAAATTGTTTGGATGAGTCATGGTGACCATGTGACAGAAGTGCCTGCTGGTTTTGAAGTAATCGCAACAAGCGCTTCTTGTGCAATTGCTGCAATGGCGAATGTAGAACGTAAACTTTATGCAGTACAATTCCACCCAGAGGTACGTCACTCTGTATATGGTAATGACCTATTACGTCAGTTTGTGTTCGATATTTGTGAAGCAAAGGGCGACTGGTCTATGGCAAACTTTATTGAGCTTGAAATCGCGAAAATCCGTGAAATAGTAGGTGACAAAAAAGTATTATGTGCACTTTCTGGCGGTGTAGATTCATCTGTTGTTGCGGTTTTAATTCATAAAGCAATCGGTGATCAATTAACTTGTATGTTTGTAGACCACAACTTAAACCGTAAAGGTGAAGTTGAGCAAGTAATGAAAACATTTACTGAAGACTTCGACATGAATCTTATCAAAATTGATGCACGTCAACGTTTCATGGATAAACTTGCGGGCGTATCTGACCCTGAGAAAAAACGTAAAATTATCGGTAATGAATTTATTTATGTCTTCGATGAAGAAGCATCAAAGCTTGAAGGAATGGACTTCCTAGCACAAGGAACACTTTATACTGACATTATTGAATCAGGTACATCTACAGCACAAACTATTAAGTCACACCACAATGTTGGTGGTTTACCAGAAGATATGCAATTCCAATTAATTGAGCCACTTAAAACTTTGTTTAAAGATGAAGTGCGCGCATTAGGATTAGAGCTCGGTCTTGATGAAAAAATCGTTTGGCGCCAACCATTCCCAGGTCCAGGTCTTGGTATCCGTGTACTTGGTGAAGTAACTGAAGAAAAGCTTGAAATCGTACGCGAATCAGATTTCATCCTACGTGAAGAAATCGCAAAAGCTGGTCTTGAACGTGACATTTGGCAATACTTCACGGTATTACCTGATATCCGTTCAGTCGGCGTAATGGGCGATGCACGTACGTATGACTACGCAATCGGTATCCGTGCCGTAACATCTATCGATGGTATGACTTCTGACTGGGCACGTATCCCATGGGATGTACTAGAAAAAATCTCTGTACGCCTAGTAAACGAAGTAAAACACGTGAACCGTGTACTGTATGATATTACATCTAAGCCACCTGCAACGATTGAGTGGGAATAGTAGTAGGAGAGTTAGAAACCCTTGATGTATAAGGGTTTCTAACTCTTTTTTCGATTTCTAAACACTTTTTATTTTTGTATTACGTAAATAACTTACAGTAAACTCATTTTTAGGTTTAGGGGAGGAATCACCATTTTGTTTTGCTTTTTTAAAAGAGATGATTCTGTTTAATTTGTTGGGTAATTTAACTTCAAAGTTACTATTTGGATATAGATGTTCATATGTCCTAAAGTTGCTTCAATATCTTCATGTTTTAAAGGGTTTTTATAATTCTCATACTAATGAGTTGAGAGGCATGGGAATGGCGTAGTATTCCAGATAATGTATTAGCCACGGTTATCAAACATGATTAACCACTATAAGAAAAAAGGTTTGTGGATAAAAAGAATAAGATTTTTTTGCAAAAAACTGTATTCGCCCATCTTATTCCAATTTCATATTGCCAACCATTTAAGACAGATGTATTATATTAATTAAGGCAATTGTCTTAAATGAAAGAGGTGAGTATATATGAAAAAATTACCTGAAACAGAATTTAAAATTATGAAAGTAGCTTGGGAAAGTGATCCTCCCATTACGACAGGCTTAATAATGGAGAGTATAGGCAATGAGAACAATTGGAAAATTCAAACCGTAGTATCTCTTATGAATAGATTAACTGAACGTGGATTTCTTCGCAGTGAGAAAAAAGGCAAGGAGCGTTTATATTATCCGATAGTGGAAAAAGACGATTATCTACATTTTGAAACAGTTCATTTTATGAAGCTCTATCATAAAAACTCATTTATGAATTTAGTAGGCACACTCTATAAATCCGATACTATTTCTAATGAAGATTTAGCTTCTTTGCTTAAATGGGTGGAAGAAAAGAGGGATTAAAATGCAAAGCATCATGGTAGGTTTATTCTTTAAATCTGTAGTAATGTCCTTTATTGGACTACTCTTTATAGCTGTAACGCCTTTCCTTTTAAAACGATACCGTGCTAAATGGCTTTATTATGGCTGGCTCGCTATCCTTGCAGGTTTTATTTTACCATTTACAATCAATATTTCGACCACAGTTGTCAATCTATCAGAACCAGCGCCATTGCCATCTAAAGAACTTGTTCCAGTTAACAGTAGTCAAATAACACTTGTGTCGACATCTGTAGATACCATATCAGCATTTTCTGTATGGCAAATAGGGATGATCATATGGATTTTAGGAATCGTTGTATTTTTGGCTGTTCATCTTGTAAAACATTATCGTTTTATGTACATGGTGAAAAGATGGGGGCAAACGATAACTGAACCAAATACCCTTCATTTGCTTGAAAAAGTTAAACATGAAATGAATATTACTAAGGAAATCGTATTGAAAGAATGTAGCTGTATTCATTCACCCATGTTAGTGGGATTTGCTAAAAATACTATCTGGCTTCCTAATAATTCTTATCGAGAAGAAGAACTAAACATGATATTGAAGCATGAGTTAGTTCATTTGAAGCGAAAGGATTTATGGTATAAAGCGTTTGTGTTGCTGGTTAGTAGTATTCATTGGTTCAATCCATTGTTCTATCTATTCGCTAAAGAACTGGACAATCTTTGTGAACACGCTTGTGATGATGAAGTAGTAAAAAATACTGACATCCAGCTTAGAAAAACGTATAGTCAGACGATACTACATGCTGAGAAATTCAAAAGAGGAGAAGGTGTTCTTTCTACAAATTTTCTAGGAAGTACACAAATTCTAAAAAAGAGGATATTCTCCATTATGGATATGAGTAAGAAGAAGTCAGGAATTGTTGTGATGGCACTATTAATTTTACTTACAACAGGTGGAGTGGGTGTCAGTTCGGCATTTGCTATTTCCAGTAAGCCGTTGAACTATTTAGACGAAACATTTATGAAAGAATCCATTTTAAATGGTGCATCCAGAGGCTATTTTGCAACAGATAAATTTATTATTTACCCAAAGAATATGAAGGATATACAAGCTGTGCCACCTGAGCCTACTTTAAACAAAGAGCTCTATCGTGATGTGTTTTCAGAGGGTGTCATTGGAACTGAAGCAAGATACCGATACCCGATTGAAATTGTGCATAAACAGCATGGACAGAAATATACAACAGTAATTCATATTGAATATGACTATGAGCTACTAGCACCTGTCGAATATGATGAGCTCAATACCCTTATCGAAGCCTATTTATTACCTTTTAATGAGTTAAAGTCGATACCCTATGAAGATTTCAACACACCAAATTACCTAGAAAGTAGATTGAAAGCCTATATACAAGATATTGATACACAGAATATAGACGCTCGTATGGAATTCACATTTAATTTTAATGGCTGGGTAACGAACAATAATAGTTTACCTTTTTCAAGTCAAAATCCTATAGGTACTACACCACGTTATATGAAATTTACACCATAGAAATCGAGATGTATAGCTGAAAGAAGATATTAATCTGACAAGCATCATTCAAAATAGGGGCTAAATTGAAATATTTGTACAAAATTTTGTTGTTAAAAATGGGCAACTAAATTCCAAACATCCAAATTCATTAGTTCTGGTTATATACAACCTGTTTTAATTTTATGGGAAGAATAAGCTAGAACAAAATCTGGTGCATTTATGTTAAGTGAATCTCCTAACGGTCCTCTTTTGAGGGAAACTGACTTTGTTCAGTTAGTATGATATATCAACGCTATCTTAGTATCAACAATTTATCGTGCACGATAATTGGGCTTTAATAGGAATCTCAATTTGGTAGAAATGGTCAAGTGAACTTGTTACAGATATTTGGGAAATATCGAATTAAAAAAGATTTTAGATGTATAAATTCAAAATAAAAAGCCCTAGAAACATTGATTTCTAGGGCTTTTTTGAAAATTAGTTAAAGAGTTCAACACTTCATCCTCGTATAAACTAGCTTTTAATTTCCTTTTTCAACATTAAAAATAAGAAAAGCACACCAACTTCTACGATTAACGGAACAAAAATAATATGTAAATGGAAGAAAATGATACTTATCAAAATAGCTGCACAAATAAATATTGAAATATATCGATAACTTTTTGATTGATAAAAGAATGAATATGGTAACAAATGTGCACCGTAAATAATTGCATATACAGGTAAGACCCACATAGGTGCTTTTATCAATAGAAGAATACAAATAATTAAATATAAAATTTGATTGTTTGTTGCAATTAACAGTCCATTAATCAATGGATTTTCTTTATAAAATAAATCAACTTTTAATATTTTGGCACAAAGAATTGAAACAGGAAACAGCAATGCACCACAAGATAAAATGCCAATATTTTTTATCATTAAATCTAAAGGCAGCAACGTGATTGTTGTGATAACTCCCCAAATAAATATAGAAGCCATGATAAAAGGAAGACCCTTTTTTTGTTTCTGAGCAATATCATTTAATAGTACTTGTAAGCTAGTATTGATGTTCATTTCCGTTTCCATCTCCTTAATTTTCAAGCGATTTATTCAAACTATCCGCTATTTTTTTATTTTCATATTTTGAGAAAAAATAAAATCCAATGATATGACCAATCAATGTTATTATTAAAATTAGCAATAAATATGGTTTGATAAATTCAAATACTTTCAGTGAAAAAAGATATACACTTCCTATGCTACAGAAAAAATTCAAAAAAGTACTAATAATAATTTTAGTTGTTACTTTTAATGTAGAGTAGTTCCACAAATAAGGATAAGCTATACCAAAAACAATCCCCATTAGAACGCTAATACCAATTAAATTCCAGATGTAAATAAAGTTTATTATTTCTTCGTGAAGTTTAAAAATAGTAATTAAGAAAACAATCCAAATCAACACCATAAATGAAACGTTCAAAAAGCTATTCTTTAAGTCATTTATCATATCAATTTCTCCTTAATAGATTTTGCATAATGTCTACTGACAATATATGTATTTTGTTGTTTTGTAATAACTTCCAATCTAGCATGGCTTCCCGAAGCAAACGAGCGTATTTGATTCAAATTCAAAATCATTGAATTGTTAATTCTAACCAATCCGAATGATTCCAAGTAAGATAACTCTTTTAAAATCTTATTCAGTATTAGCTCTTTACCATCTATTAAAAAGATTTTGGCAAAATGACCAGATGCCTCAATCGCTTCGATGTCATTGAGTTCAATCATAACCTGGCGATTTGTTTTGAAATCTGTTGCACTTAATGTTATAGATTGGAAAAATTGCTGTTCAAATGTAGAAAGCAATTCTTTATTCGAAGGATTACTAATAATCTCAATTTCAGAAGATGATTTATTGTTTTTCCAAATATAGCTGAATTTCATGTTGATCTCCTTTCTGTTTTTATCGTAGCAACACTTCTAAGAACTTACGATGATTTTTCGTTTTGTTGCAAAAAAAATAGACTTTGTTACAACATTGATTCTTAAAATTTAAAATTACAGTTTTCGCACCATCAAAAAACCTAAAGATTTTAATTGGTGTTTAAAGCAAAGATTCTAAAATTGACTATTAAAAAGAATCGACAAATAAAAGTATAACTCAATTCCTCATTTACACAGTGAGCACAGTAGATGAGATGACCACAAATCGACTGACCAATCCTTATACAAAGCATAAATCGTATCAACCTGTCTCCAAAGCCAGGTGACAAAATTGAGTTGGAATAGGCTTGCCATTAAGTGTCGATTGCTGAATTCTTATACAAGGTTTTTATAGTTTTATACAAAATTTTCACTCTACCTTTTAGAAGAAAGCCAAGCCCAGCGTCAAATGTTTTTTGTAGCGAAAGATAAGTAACAGCTCTAATTATATTATTGGACTTGTTAATTTGGAAATATATACAGTCAATAGGATAAATGGTAGAATAGTGAAAATATAAAAGGGGTTAAATTGATTGAATATACTCAAGAAATGGTTTGGTGGAGTTTTTGTATTTGCGATGCTATTTAGCATTCAGCACCAAGTAGCAGATGCGGCTGATTATCGAACAGTGAAGGTTGTAAGTGGCTCAAGCCTTCTTGTGAGAGAGGAGCCGAACGATGCAGCAACCACTTGAATACTATGTATTTGTGCATCGGTGAAACAGATTCGCCCTTCAATATATTTACTATTATAAAAAGAAAGCAAACACAAGAATTCGAGTGCTTTATGATACTACATCTAAGCTACTAGAGAATAATAGACATATACCAATTGGATGTGGATATCTAGTTAACGGTGTCTGCTAAGATAATAAGATAGTAAAAACTGCTTTATAATAAATTTTCCCCCACCTGATAAACCTCCAATTTAGGGGGGTTCTAGTTTAAATATTTCTTTTAATGGTTCAAAATAAGTTAATTCTCAAGACCTTTAAATTCATAAGCCGGAAAGAGTTTATTGATTTCTTGAACATTATTTATAGTGTCATTAGATATATTTGCGATTAAGTTCATGTCAGAAAAAACACTGTTTTTCAATTTTCTTCTACCCTTCTTTATTTTTCCTCTTTAGTTTCCATCGAATTTTTTCTCAATGATTTTCGAGAATCTGAACCTAGAATCCATAGTTTTTTGAGAAATATTTGCGACTCAACATAGCTCAGGTTTCTACTCCTTTTTCTTAAATAAGCTTGAAAACGCTCATCAATTTCTTAATTACTATACAAAAAATACGATTTGATTTATTGCCGGGATTGTTCAGTTTTCGTTCAACACTTAATGATAGAGTTAACTAGATACACAGTATCCGCTTGGCAAGGACTGATATTTTAAAGTAAGGGCTAGGCGAAATGACGACGTATGGTTTCTTGCTTATTCCTCTGTGAAGCTTGATTATTTGAAGCTCCATAACGTTTCAAAGAGGAGACAGGTAGATTACCATACAGTTGACAAGAACTTATAAGGAAAAGGAGGAGATTTGGGGAATGAAACGAAAACGCAGTATAAGCAAATCAGTGATGTCATTTTTGCTAGTAGTGATGCTTATTTTGCAAACGTTGGCATTTGCTGTTCCTGCATCTGCGGAGAGTTCGATAAGTCCAGATAACTATGTGGAAGACGAAACAGTCGATGCAGGCAACGAAGGCGAACCGGTCGATACTGATAAGGCAACAGGCAGTGAAGGCGAACCGGTCGATACTGATAAGGCAGCAGGAAGCGAAGGCGAACCAGTTGATACTGGTAAGACAACAGGCAACGAAGGCGAATCGGTTGATACTGGTAAGGAAACAGATAACGAAGGCGAACCAGTCGATACTGATAAGGCGACAAATAATGAAGTTGAGGCAGACCCATCTGCAAAAGATGCAGTATCTGACACACAGAAGAGTGTCATACCGATGTCTCTAGGAGTGCCTACAGATAAAACAGCGGTGTTTATGGGAGCTAATACATCCTTTCCGTTGGAAGTGAAGCAGGGAAATGCTGTTATTGATCCAAATGGTACTATTCAGGGAAGACAGCAATTTACGCTTAAATCGGAAGGTCTTGCGACGCCAGTGAATGGTGATGACCCAAATCCGACTAATGCAGATCCTGAAAAATACATCCAAAAGGGTGATTGGATTGAGCTGAAAAGAGAAGACTACTTCAAGGAAGTGGTGTTACCGACAGCTACGAAAGTTCTGAATGCACAAACTGAATCAGGTATGAAACAACTTGGTACAGCTTATTTCACTCCGAACAGCATTAAGATTGTATTTAACGGTGATGATAACTTTTTCAATGGTGTCGGACGAGGAATTGTCTTCAGCTTTGACACAACTGCCGATGCAGATGTATCAGGAATGGCGTATGGCGAATTAAAGCCTATCAACATCTTTGGGACAGCTTATCAGCTGAACAACACAGATGTTACAGCCGCATATAGCATTACTTTAAGTTCTCCTAGAATGATTAAATGGGATCAGTATAGCTATCGCGGACTTGAAGCAGCACAATTTGTTGAGGGAGCGGTTACTTGGCAGTCAACCGTATCTGCTTTCGATCAGTTTGATAAGACAATCCAACTTCCACTGGATGGAAAGACGTTTTATACAAATCCAGAAACTTATGCAAATGTTAAAGGTATTTATGTACCAGGTTCATTTAAAGTAAATGGTGTAGAGGCAACTCCAGATATTGGTGGAGATGGAGCGTTGAGTTACATCTTCCCAGTAGGAACAGGTGAGAATCCACAGGTGGAGTATAAAGTATGGATTCCGAAAGAAGGTTACTATTTCGAGTATAAAAATCCACCAAGCAATCTAGGGCGTTCATATCGTGTCATGCTTGGGAAGGCAGAGCTAAGACAAGATAGTACGAAGCTAGTAGAGGCAGGTCAAGAACTTTCCTTTGCTCCAGATTGGATTCAAGCAAGTGCCTCGTATGATCATAGTAGTGAAACAATCACATGGAGAGTCACTGTTAACCAATATAACAAAAAAGGGTTAAAAAACTTTATTATCACAAATGTACTACCTGCTGGGTTGGAATTTACATCAGCCACATGGAATACATGGGTGGATGGTGCTGCATCTGGAGAAGTATCAATTACACCAGATGCGAACAGTGTTTATTCCTTTGGGGATATTAATGGTAAAGTAGAACTGGTGATTAAAAGTAAGGTGACAAGCGGTTCTAGTTTCAGAATCGACCCACGTGCCAACTGGAATTTGGACACTCCAGGTGGCATACAGGACAATGATGTGATGACTGGTGTAAGATCAGCCGCAGTGACTGACGAGGCAATCGTTACAATCGGTGCACACACTTTTACAAAAGGTGGCACTGTTTCACAGGCGGATTTCAACCGCGGCGGTATTACATGGACAGTCAACCTTACTCCACAATATGCCCTACCAAATGCGGCGGTATATGACGTGCTAGTTCATGGAGGAGATTTGAATGTCTTAAATAACGCAGTGGATGCTACTGGAGAGGTGAGCGCAGAAACCATTGCGAAAATAAAAGCAAATATAAATACTGCACAGCTTTGGAAGCAATATGACAAAGATACCCTTAAGAGCACAAATGGCTTGTCCTTGAAGGCTATTCCTTTGACGGTGAATGGTGAAGTGGTAGCGGATTTAATAAAAGTAACTGGATACACCGATCAAACTGCTACCTTCAGCTTCCGTTCACTTGAAACTAATCCAGACTTCCTATTTAAGCTGAATCGTGATACAGACAAAACCAAATGGAATAGAGCTTTGTTATTTGAGGGTGAAACCTATTTAACATATGCACAAATTTCGGTGAATCTTCATTTGCGCATGCTAAATAAGGATATGCTCTTTGCATCGAAGCCATTGAAAGTAGATGGTACACCTGAAAATGTTAATCCAAATAACATTAGTAGCTATATTAGTAACGATAGCAATGAAGCTTGGACGATTTCTGCCTATGACCGTACAACCAAGACTGTCACATTCCGTTTAGGGGTGAATATGCCAGGATACAACACAGAAGAAATGGCGAAAGATGGTGGTAGCCGTGTAATCAGCAATATCAAGCTGGTGGACACATTACCAGAAGGCTGGGAATTCGTGCCGTTTTCTGTGGGGAAAGATTATGAGCTTTGGAAAGGCTATTCGGACAATGGATCTGGCACCAGCTATGGAATTCTAAACAACGCTGTGTCAATCATCGAGCCGTACAACCCTGCTCATGTGGTAAGCTTCTCCCATAGTGGTAATGTAGGAACTTTTAACTTCTCTAAATTGGAAAGCCCTTATGTCATTTTAGTAAAGGCAAGACCATCCAATGCAGCATTAGAGAAATATTTAGAGGAGTACTCTACAATCGGCACAACTAAGCAGGTACTCTTTAATAAAGCTGACCTTCATATGACTTGGGGTGGAGCGGAAAAGGTTCTCACTGAACAGCGTAAGGTTATCGTACCTATTCAAACTTTAGGAAAATCGGTAAATAAGCCAGTTCCAGGGGTACTGGAATGGACAGTGAACTATACTCCTCCATTCAATATGGAGCAAGGTGTTTATTTGCAAGATACTATAGGTGCGGGCATGAATCTACGCTATGAGACAAACGGGAAGCTTGTGCTGACAACACCTAGTATGGCAGTGTATCGTGCCAAACTGACTGCTAGTGGTGCACTAGAACGAGATGGTGCAGCGCTCGACTTAAGCAATCCAAATACTGAAGTTCAAGTGGAAGCTACACCAGGAGAGGGTGGCACCACGGTTCTAAAATTCAAACTAAATGACCCTAATCAATTTTACCAGTTTGTGTATCAAACAGAGGTTGATACAACTAAAGCAAAAGCTGGAGATAAAATGGGCAACGAGGTTAAGCTTGCGGGCGATGATAAGCTGGGATCTATCAGTGCTAAAAGCGAAAGCACATTAGATAGCTCAGACGTAGCTGGCAGTTCAAGTTCCAATGCTTTGTTACCACTTAAAAAGGTGGACCCTGACGGTAAGCCGCTTCAAGGTGTACAGTTTACGTTGTATAAGAAGGACGATGGAACACAAGTTGCAAAAGGAACAACTGATAGCGGAGGGAAACTTAATCTGTTATTCCCTGATCCAGGGTATTATGAGCTGAAGGAAACTTACATTGATACAAATACTTGGCTGCCAACTACAAGAATTTATCAAGTATATGTAGGAAATACGCCAGGGAAGCCTATTTGGGTAGATGGTGTAAAAGTAACTTCTGATAATCCATTGGTTGTACCAACACCTGCAACGGGTGGATTAATTATCAACAACACTGTAACAGGCAATGGTGGAGACCGAAACAAAGAGTTTAATTACACAATTATCTTTGATGGGAAAGACGAGAATGCAGAATATGAATATGTGAGGGATGGAGTAAAAACTACGATAAAAAGTGGAGATTCTATCATTCTGAAGCATGGTGAGGCAATCACATTCCCTAAATTACTTGAAGGTCTTTCTTATACAGTTACTCAAGAAAGCTATCAGGATGGCGGATATACGACAGACCCAGAAAGCCGAGTGTATAGTGGTGCGATTGAAAAAAACAAAGTAACCGAGTTGAAGTATGTCAACAACCGAACAATACATGGACAGTTGTTGATTGACAATACGGTAACAGGCAGCGGTAGCAATAAAAATAAAGACTTTGAATATACGGTTACTTTCACTGGCGAAGGATCGGACAAATCGTATTCGTATACGAAGTCTGATGACACGACAGGAACAATCGAATCTGGTCAAAAAATCGTACTGAAACATGGTGAGGCAATCACTGTTCATAATCTACCTGTGGGGCTTACTTACACAATTCAACAGATAGATTACACAAATGAAGAGTATACAACTACACCAGAAGATTTTATTATTACAGGTAGTATCGAAGAAGGAAAAACAGCCGAAGCACACTATATCAATAATAGAGAGATGCCCGGCGGTTTACTAATTAGCAATACAGTTACTGGTAATGGTAGTGATGAAGAGAAGGAATTTGAATACACAGTAATTTTTACTGGGGCGGGTGCAGACAAAACGTATGATTATACGAAATCTGACGGCACGAAAGGACAGATTAAATCTGGGGACAAATTCCACTTGAAACATGAACAAACATTGCTAATTGAAGAAATCTTAAAAGATACAACATATGTCGTAACAGAAAAGGATTATACGGCAGAAGGTTACACAACAACACCAACAAGCCGAGAGTACACAGGTACAATCAAGGATAACGAAACTGCTAAAGCTCCATTTGAGAATGTTCGTTATCTTCCAGGTACACTTGCCCTAGAACC
Source organism: Lysinibacillus sp. NPDC047702 (assembly GCF_050272555.1). Lineage (NCBI taxonomy): Bacteria > Bacillati > Bacillota > Bacilli > Caryophanales > Bacillaceae > Lysinibacillus > Lysinibacillus sp. NPDC047702. Next base: position 29,464 of record NZ_JBNNMG010000061.1, read on the forward strand.
AAAAATTCAAAAGGTACGTGGAGATGGTAAAACACCTGTTGACTTAACAGCTACTTTAACAGGGCAAGATGGCAAGCCAGTAGTAGGCGAGGAAGTTGTCTTTATCGTTGATGGTGTAGAAGTAGGCAAAGCTATTACTGATGAAAATGGTAAAGCGACGATTTCATATACACCACCGAAATTGACCGACGTTGCACCGAAAGAGCATAAAGTGATTGCGAAAACGGATGCTACTAGCCCATCAGGTGTACCTTACAATGAAGACGATGCAGTTGTTATCACAATGCCAGCAGCACTTACAGGTGTTCTACGTGACAATGAAACTAGAAAAGTCCTTCCTTACAAAGAGATTGTAGTGAAAAATGTTGCAACTGGTGAGGAAGAAACAATCACTACTGATTCGGAAGGTCGTTACTACCATCTTGTTCAACAAGGTGAGGAGTATACGATTACTTACAAGCATCCGGTGACTATTGGTGGCGTGCAAACACTTGTTCCATTCACGCAAAAAGCGATTATTGAAGGTACGGATAACCCAATAGAAGGTAACTTAGTTCCAGCAGAAATTACTGCTGTAGGTATCGTACTTTTCAAGCAACCTAATGGTACTAACTCATTGCTAACTAAGGAATTTGCTGGTAAATTAAATGTTTACTTGAAGGATGCAGCGGGCAACTATGTTTCAGAGAATGGTGCTCCAAAGGCATTTCCTTTAGAGGAGAATGGTACTTTCACAGCGGAAGGTTTAACAACAGGTAACTATACGCTGGAAGTACGTTATGAATTTGAACCAGGCAAAGAATTAATACTTGTCAAGGATAAAGTACTTAACTTGGCAAATATTGATGAACTTAATATTTCAGCAGAATTAGTAGACCCATACGGCACGGTTTATGATAAAACGACAGGTGACGAAAACACTGGTAAGAAAATTGAAGGCGCTACAGTAACGCTATATTATGCAGACACGCCAAGAAACCGTGCGAAAGGTATTACACCAGGCACGAAAGTAGTGTTGCCTGCGATTCCAGGCTTTGCACCGAACGATAACGCTAGCCCAGAGCAATATAGCGATATATTTGGCTTCTACGCATACATGGTATTCCCAGAAGCAGATTACTATTTAGTTGTAACAAAAAATGGATATGAAACATATACGAGCCCAACGATTTCTGTTGAATTCGACATTGTACAACACAATGTACCAATGAAACCAGTTAGCCCTGGTGGATCTGGAGAAGGTAACCCAGGAACTGGAGGTAATCCAGGAGGTTCTGAAAATAACCCAGGAACTGGAGGTAATCCAGGAGACTCTGGAAATAACCCAGGAACTGGAGGTAATCCAGGAGATTCAGGAAACAAGCCAGGAACTGGAGGTAATCCAGGAGATTCAGGAAACAAGCCAGGAACTGGAGGTAATCCAGGAGATTCAGGAAACAACCCAGGAACTGGAGGTAATCCAGGAGATTCAGGAAACAACCCAGGAACTGGAGGTAATCCAGGAGATTCAGGAAACAATCCAGGGACTGGAGGTAATCCAGGAGACTCTGGAAATAACCCAGGAACTGGAGGTAATCCAGGAGATTCAGGAAACAACCCAGGAGCTGAAGGTAATCCGGGAGATTCAGGAAACAACCTAGGCTCTGTAGGAAATCAAGGAGATTCAGGAAATAATCCTGGCTCTGGAAGTAATTCCGAAGTTTCTGGAAACAAGCTTAATTCTGGAGATAAAACTGAATCTAGTAGAAACAGTAAATTCGATGACAACAATAGTGGAGTAAACAAAGAAAACAAATTAGATAATGTTCCAAAAACAGGAGATAATAGTATGCCACCAATCTTCTATATGGCTTTGGCGCTTATGTCCTTAATAATGCTAGGATTCCTATTGTTTGGTAACAAGAAGAAAAAGCACATTTAGTAATGGGAAAGGTGGTAAGGAAATGAGCAAAATTAAAAAAATTCTTATCGCCTTTTTCACAATCCTACTTGTATATTCCCTAGTTTCTCTTGGGAGAAGTTATTTACAGGATTATACTGAAAATAAGCAAATAAAAGAGTTAGCAGAAATACGATATAAAGAAAATGATAAAGATGAGGATGTTAAAGCAACCTCATCTTTTATCACAAATGTCATGCTCCCTGAATTCCAAGAACTGTACAAACAAAATCCGGATATCATCGGGTGGCTGAAAATAGACGGCACCCGGATTGATTACCCGATTATGCAGAATAAACAGGATACACAGTACTATCTGAATCATGGTTTCAATAAAGAAAAAAATAAAAATGGACTCCCTTTTTTGGATGAGCATAGTCACATAAATGATTCAGACATATTACTCATCCATGGACATCATATGAAAAGTGGAGCGATGTTTGCAGATTTAGAGAAGTACAAGAAGGAAAGCTACTATAAGGAGCATACAACGTTACAATTTAGTACGCTTTACGAGCAGGAAGAATACGAAATCGTTGCTGTTATTCTCTCGGAGGTATACAGCAAAACGGATGACGTTTTTAAATACTATCAGATTGATCAGATAGAAACACCTGTTGAGTTAGACTCGTATATTCAAAATATTGAAGAGCTCGCACTTTACGACACAGGAGTGACTGCACAGTATGGAGACAAGCTTCTTGTTCTATCTACATGTGAATACTCAGCCGAGAATAGTCGGTTAGCAGTGGTCGCTCGAAAGCGAATATGACGATGTGTAAAGTACTTAAAATCAGCTATATTGTATTAGTTTCAAAATGAGTGGAATTATGAATAACGAAACCCTAGAATCTTAAAAGCTGATTCTAGGGTTTTAATTAGCTAAGGCACAATTAATCTAAGAAGTGTTAAATGAATAAAACATGAACATTAAATAAGTATTTTACACGAACTTTCGTATTTTTTTTATAAAAAACGTTCGGAAATAGGTTGAAATCTGAAAAATGAAATGATATATTACGATTGTAAATTAAATAAGTCGTCGTATAATGTCGGGAATAAGGCCCGTGAGTTTCTACCAAGTTACCGTAAATAACTTGACTACGATTTTAGTTTTATATACGAATGTATAGATACTAATAAATTTCACACAATACAGGTGATGAAATATCGTAGACATGCGACTAGTAGAATAGTCAGCGTGTCTTTTTTTGTTTTCGATATTGAAGACGACCAACGGAGGATTTCTTTCAAATGAAAAAGTATTTCATGTTCGATGAATTAGGAACAAATTATCGTCGGGAATTTCTTGGTGGCTTCACAACGTTCTTAGCAATGGCCTATATTTTAGTAGTAAACCCATTAACATTGACATTAGCAGATGTAAAGGATTTACCAGATGCTTTACGTATGGATTATGGGGCTGTATTTGTTGCAACTGCTGTGTCAGCAGCAATTGGTTGTTTTATTATGGGACTCTTAGCGAAGTATCCACTGGCTTTAGCGCCTGGTTTAGGACTTAATGCATTTTTTGCTTATACAGTAGTACTAGTTAATGGTAGCCCATGGCAACATGCTTTAGCAGCAGTATTTATTTCAGGTATTTTCTTCTTATTATTAACATTAACAGGCTTACGAGAAAAATTAATTAATGCTATCCCTATGGAATTAAAATTAGCGGTAGGTGCTGGTATTGGTTTATTCATTGCATTTATTGGAATGCAAAATGCAAAAATTATTGTTAATAATGATGCAACCTTAGTTGGTATTGGTAATTTACGTGATCCACAGGTATTACTAGCGATTTTCGGTATTATTGTTACAGTTATTTTGATGGTGCGTGGAATTAAAGGCGGCGTATTCTATGGTATGGTAATTACTTCAATTGTAGGTATGATTACTGGACAAGTTGGGTTACCAGAAAAAGTCTTTTCAGCACCACCTAGTATTTCGCCAACATTTGGTGCATTATTCAGTGCCTTTTCTGATCCAAGCTTCTATACATTATCCATGCTGTCAGTAATTTTAACTTTCTTATTTGTTGATTTCTTTGATAATGCGGGAACTTTAATGGCAGTAGCAAACCAAGCCGGATTAGTGAAAGATAACCGTTTACCACGTGCTGGTAAAGCTTTGATTTCTGATTCAATTGCAACGATTGTAGGTTCCATTTTTGGTACATCTACAATCACATCTTATGTAGAATCCTCTTCAGGTGTAGCAGCTGGTGCACGTTCAGGTTTTGCTTCAATTGTAACAGGATGTTTATTCTTATTAGCACTCTTCATATCTCCTTTGTTAGGAGTTATTACTTCAGCTGTTACTGCTCCTGCATTAATTATAGTTGGAGTCCTAATGGTCGCTTCTTTAGGCCAAATTGCTTGGAATCGCTTTGAAATTGCTGTGCCGTCATTTTTAACAATGATTATGATGCCATTAACTTATTCGATTGCAACTGGTATCGCAGTAGGTTTCATTTTCTATCCATTAACAATGATTATTAAAGGAAAAGCGAAAGAAGTAAATCCGATAATGTACGTTTTCGCGATAATCTTCTTATTATATTTAGCAACTTTATAAACAAAAGGCTGTTCGCAAATTTCGGTTTTAACCATAATTGTGAGCAGTTTTTTTATTGCTCTAATGATTGGAATACTATTCACTTTTAAAACAATTATATAGGAAGTAATTCGATTTATTTAGAATTAAAAATCACAGAATTATTTTTCTTTTTAAATGCAGTTGCATTACTAGAAAATTAATGATATATTTAAAAACGTTGTTACGAAAACAAACGACAATCTTTAAAAATACTTAACACAAAGAGTTGACATAGAGTTAACGCCATGTTAAAGTATAGAAAGTCACTTAAGTGTGACAAATTAATGAACCTTGAAAACTGAACAAGCAAAACGTAATCAATAAAGTTTTTAGTAGCTAGTTTCTGCTAGTGAACAAAACAAGAATTTTGGACATCAAAATTGATGCCAGCAAAACAATTTGAGCTAATCAAATTTCTTTTATGGAGAGTTTGATCCTGGCTCAGGACGAACGCTGGC
>NZ_JBNNMG010000062.1:0-34292 GCF_050272555.1 Lysinibacillus sp. NPDC047702
CCTGAATTCATTGTATGGCTGGGGGTTTTTTTCTTGTCCATAGCTAGAAGCTCTTTAGAACCCCTCGCATAGCAAGGGGTTTTCAAAAGATACAACAAAAACGCATCCTCACAAACAGGATGCGTTACTTGTTTAAAGGGTCATCATATAGTAGACACCGACTGCCAAAAATGCGATGCAGACAACGATTAGTACTTTTGCTAATTTTTCCATGTCATGACACTCCTATGCAATACTTGCCCCAATCACAAACGATAGACCTACTGAAATGGTGAAGGAAATAAAGCCAACTGAGCGATTATCATTCGCAATTTCTTGATCTACATTAAAACGTGGAGTCATAAATTCAAATAAAAAATATGCCACAATCAGCAATGTAAAGCCAAAAAGACCCCAGCCAATCATTTCACTCAAAGTGCTGTGTCGAGCAATGGAGTAACGGAAAATATTGCAAATCCCTAAAATTTTCCCTCCAGTTGCGAGTGCTACAGCAACATTGCCGTTTTTTATTTCTTCCCAATTTTTATATTTCGTAACGACTTCGAACAATGCCATCGAGACGACTAAACATAACACAACAACACTAAAGTATCCTGCCGTTTCGATAATCGGATATCGCCAAAAGCTAGAATTCAGCATTTTCTCCGTCCCCTTTACTGCTTATTTCAATTCCACAACCGTGACACCAAAGCCTCCCTCACCGGCTTCACCAAAACGGAAGGATTTTACACGCTTATGCTTTTTCAAATAGTTTTGAATTCCCTGGCGCAATGCACCTGTACCAACACCATGAATAATCGATACACGCCCATAATTGGCTAGTAAGGCATCATCAATATACTTTTCAGTACGTAAAATCGCGTCCTCGAAACGCTCACCACGTAAATCCAATTCTAATTTCACATGGCTATTGCGGTTTTTAACACCTGCAATACGTTGCACGGGCTCTTTCTCTGGCTTGATATATTCAAGGTCACTATCCGAAATTTTCATTTTCAAAATGCCCATTTGCACAATCCATTCGGAATCGGACACTTTTTCCAGTAAAGTACCCCGTTGACCATAGCTTAACACCTTTACCTCGTCTCCGACAACTAGGTTTTGAGCGCGAGCCTTAACTTGAGCTGCTTTCTTTAGCACTTTATTATTATCGAGAGGTGTCGCTTCTTCCAAGCGCTTACGAGCTTCTATAAGCTCATGCTCCTTCACGACCTGGTCCGCATTTTTACGCATTTCACGTAGCTCAGCTATGATCGATTCTGCTTCTCTTTTCGCCTCATCGACTATTTTTCGAGCTTTTTCCTTCGCTTTTTTATCAAGTGCCTCTTTACGCTCTTCATAAGCTTGTAGTTTTTCCTGTAGCTCTTTACGTAAGGCTTCAGATTCTATCAGTAATTCATGAGATCGCTCTGCATCATCCTCGGATTGGCGACGTGTCTCCTCAAGTGAAGCAATCATTGACTCAACCTCATGTCGATCTGTACCTGTAAAGTCTTTCGCTCTATCTATAATGGATTCTGGTAGGCCAAGGCGACTTGAAATTTCAAATGCATTGGAGCGACCAGGAACACCAATAAGCAAACGGTATGTTGGACTCAAAGTTTCAATATCAAACTCCACACTTGCATTGGCAACACCAGGACGATTATAACCATAAGCTTTTAGTTCTGGGTAGTGAGTCGTTGCCATCACACGAGCTCCTCTTCCATGTACTTCATCTAAAATAGAAATAGCAAGAGCTGCACCCTCCTGAGGATCTGTTCCAGCTCCTAGTTCATCGAAGAGAACTAGTGACTCATGATCAAACTTTTGTAAAATGTCTACAATATTAACCATATGAGAGGAGAATGTTGATAGTGATTGCTCAATGGATTGTTCATCACCAATATCTGCAAATAGCTGCTTGAAGACCGCTAATTCTGAGCCATCAAGAGCAGGTACTGGTAAACCAGCCTGTGCCATCAATGTACATAATCCAACAGTTTTTAATGTTACTGTTTTACCGCCAGTGTTTGGTCCTGTAATAACAATTGCCGTAATGTCTTTACCGAATTCAATATCATTCGCAACTGCAGTGTCAATCGGTAAAAGTGGATGACGTGCACGTACTAAGCGAATATAGCCATCGTTATTCATTTTTGGCATTGTACATTTATTTGCTTGACCATATTTCCCCTTTGCTAAAATAACGTCTATTTCACCAAGTACTTTTACTAAGTTAAATAAATCAGGGGCTACTTCCTCTACCATAGCACTTAAAGCAAGTAAAATGCGTTCAATTTCAGCTTGCTCCTTCATTTTGAGTCGATGAATTTCATTATTTGCCTGCACAACCGAATCTGGCTCGATGAATAATGTTTGACCCGAAGATGATTGATCATGAACAATCCCACCATAATGATGACGATACTCCTGTTTAACGGGAATAACAAAGCGATCATTACGGATAGTTACGAGTGCATCTGACAGCATTTTTGCGGCATTACTCCCACGAATAAGGCTCTCAAGCTTCGAGCGTACCTTAGCCTCCTCAGCTCGTAAGGACTGGCGTATGGAACGCAAAGTTTGGCTTGCTGAATCTAGCACTGAACCGTTGTCATCAATGCAATTGTTAATTTCATGTTGCAAGCCAGTTAAAACAGGCATTGCTTCCTTTTTAGTAATGAAATGAGGAATCTCAATCACTGTTTCTGATTCAATATCCTCAATGAAATTGCGAAGAATTCTGCTAGCTCGAATCGTACTTGAAACTTCCATCAATTCCATCGCTGAAAGCATACCACCGATTTGTGCACGTCTTGCAGCTGGGCGTACATCAAAAATTCCACCCATTGGTACATTGCCTTTTACACGTAAAATGGAAAGTCCATCATCCATTTCCTCTAATAATTGTACAACTTTTTCATAGTCTGTCTGTGGTACAAGCTCATCAATAGCTGTTTTGCCAATTGATGAAGTACAATATGCAGCCACTTGCTGACGTACTTTATCATATTCTAGTGTTTTCAATGCGCGTTCTGCGATCACTGAGAACACCTCCTCAACCTATTTATTTCGTCGAATAAACGCCTCAAATTGTTCCCGCGTCCATGTATTCACAATCATATCCTTTTTCAGCCATGCTCTATTTGCATAACGTACTCCAATATCCATAAAACGCAAATGCGCAATATCATGGGCATCTGTATTAATGGCTACAGGCACATCGGCTGCCATAGCCATTTCTAAATGCTCCACACATAAATCAAGACGATATGGATTGGCATTTAACTCTAAAATTTTACCATATTCCTTCGCCCAAGCAATTAATTGCTCCATATCAGGATTATAACCCTGACGATCCTCAATAATGCGACCTGTAGGATGCGCAATCATATGCACATACGGATTTTGCATCGCCGTTAGTAAGCGTGTCATTATTTTCTCCTGAGACTGTGTAAAGCTAGAGTGGATGGATGCAATCACAAAATCTAACTCTTTTAATACTTCATCGTCAAAATCAAGTGACCCGTCTGGCAAAATATCCATTTCTGTCCCTGCATATAAATGAAAATTCGAATGTGCTTTATTAAATGCATCTATTTCAGCACGCTGCTTTACTAAACGCTCAGGCGTTAAACCATTTGCTACTTTTAAAAATTGCGAATGATCTGTAATAACGCTATATAGATAGCCTCGTGCGATTAAAGCTTCGCCCATTTCTGCCACAGAATAGGCTCCATCTGACCAAGTCGTATGCATATGCAAATCTGCCTTGATATCCTCTAGTTTTACTAAGGTTTGAATATCACCGGTTTTGTCAAACTCTGTTGTACCTGTACGTAGGCTTGGAGGGATAAAAGGTAAATCAAAATGGGCAAAAAATGCTGCTTCATCTGTAAAGGTCAATACGGTGCCATCTGCCTGCTCAACGCCATATTCACTTATCTTCTCACCTCGTGCTTTAGCAATTTGACGCATACGAACATTATGATCCTTTGAGCCTGTAAAATGATGTAGGGCAGTTGCATATTCCGCATCCTTTACTAATCGGAAATCCACACTTACTGGCTCGTCTAAATCTAAAATGACAGAGATTTTCGTATCACCAGCTGCTACCACTTCTTGTATGGAGAGCTCATGCAGCAGTTGTTCACGAACAGCCTCAACTGCTTCAGTCACAACGATAAAATCAATATCTTTACTTGTTTCTGTAGCTCGACGGAAGCTTCCAGCAACTGAAAAACGTTCTACTTCCTTCATACTACCTAGAAGTGCCTCTATTTGTAAAACAACTGACTCCAGCTGCCAAATTGGTAAACGCTCTGAACGATTAGCTAAATTGGCAAGCTCCTTCAATATTTTTTCTTCAGTTTTTGCCGCAAAGCCTGCCAACTCACGAACTTTACATGCCTCACATGCCGCCTTTAGACTTTCTGCCGAATCAATTCCTAGCTCCTGATGAAGCTTGGCTATTTTTTTACCACCTAATCCAGGTAATTTTAATAATGGTAATAAGCCCTTAGGAACAATTTCTTCTAATTCTTTTAATAGACTGGACTGTCCAGTTGCCAATAAATCCTCAATAACAGCAGCAGTTCCTTTACCAATTCCTTTTAGCTTCGTTACATCCTCCATCTCACTTAATGAACGTTCATCCCCTTCAAGGGCCGCAGCCGCTTTTCGAAAGGCTGACACTTTAAATGGATTTTCCCCCTGTAATTCCATATATAATGCGATTTTTTCAAGTGTGCGAATAATTGTTTTTTTGTTCAACAGAAGTTCCTCCTATCGTAAAAACACTTCTCTCACAGCCGAGAGAAGTGCAAAGTTTACTATTGCATATAAATATACCACCAGTTTTGGAACATCTTCGTAATAATCGGTGTATGCTCCAAAATAAGACCACTTAACAGTGACTTCGACATTAACCCTTGAATAAAATCAACTGGCAATAAGGCAAGAATGTATAGCAAAATAAACATAATTAAATAGTTTTCAATCATGCCAAACAATGCTCCAAGCCAGCGATTTAAAGTGTTTAACACTGGTAAATACGCTATAAAATCAAAAATCGACGCAATAATTTGCAATGAAATTTTCACAGCGAAGAAAATAACAGCGAAGGCAATGACACGGTAAAATGTGCTGTCTAAATCCAGACTATCTATGACTACGCCAAGACTACCTGAATCCGTTACACCTGGATACGGAATCCAAAACACAAATTTTTGTGCTAATGGCTTATAATAAATATACGCAACAATGAGGGCAACTATAAAGCTGACGATATGCATCATCTGAACGATGAAACCTCGTTTTGCACCAGTAATAATTCCAGCTAATAGCACCGCCAATATGATTAAATCTAGCATTCACTTCAACCCTTTAATTTTTTCAATTCTTCTTCTAGTCGCTCCATCTGCTCTTTTAATAGTAAATAATCGTGAACAGTATTTACTGCTGTTAGAACGGCAAGTTTTGTGCTATCAAGTGAGGGGTTATGTAAATTCATTTCGCGCATACGGTCATCAACAATTGAAGCGACAAGTCGCATATGTCCAATGGATTCAGAGCCAACCATTTTATAAGTGTGACCATATATTTCCACGGAAATTTTATTCTTCTCTTGATTTTCCATAGTCGCACCCTCCTTTTTTAAATCTTTATGTTCACGATTTTTTTATTTGTGAACAGCATCACACAAAAAAGCTATTTATTATCATACCATGAAAGATATAAAATTGTGAACAATGAGGACAGAAAGGGACGATTAAATGTCAAATATTGTGCTATCAATATCAACAAATATACAAAAAGAAGTGATGGACTTCTATGCAAGCCATTATGTAGAACGAAATGCACCTGGTGTTATCTTTGCTGCAAAGCTTCCAGATACGGCAATCACCATGTATAAATCAGGTAAATTAATGTTTCAAGGGGGAGGAGCTGAACGGGAAGCTGCTCGTTGGGGCAGTAGTATACCTACTCCGCCAAAAGCTTCAGCCATTGGTACAAAGGGAGATGTTTTGCCAAATGGATTTGCTACAATGTCAGTACTTGGCTCAGATGAAACTGGCACTGGCGATTTTTTCGGACCGATTACAGTAGCAGCTGTTTATGTCCCCTCAACAAAAATTGAGCTGGTAAACGAGCTTGGAGTAAAAGATTCAAAAATGCTAACAGATGACTATATGCGTAAAATAGCACCAGATTTACGTGCAGCCTGTGTCCATAGTGTACTGGTACTGCGGAATGAGAAATACAATATTTTACAGGAGAAGGGCTATTCACAGGGAAAAATGAAGGCAATGATGCACAATAAAGCACTTAAAAACACTCTACTAAAAATGGCGCCAGAAAAACCACAGCATATTTTAATCGATCAATTTGCTGAACGAGGCGTTTATTACAATTACTTAAAGAATGAGCGAGAAATTGTTCGAGAGGATGTGCTTTTTTCAACAAAAGCAGAGCAATTGCATGTTTCAGTCGCAACGGCCTCCATATTAGCTCGTGCGGCTTTCTTAAAAGAAATGGATCAACTAAGTAAGCTTGCTGGATTGGAATTATTAAAGGGAGCTTCTGCGAAAGTAGATGCTTTAGCAGCACGTATTTGGCGAGGTCAAGGTGAAGATTTTTTACGTTCCATTACGAAATGGCATTTTGCAAATACCGAAAAAGCAAGAAAAATGATTTAAAGGAAGTAGTTTGAGCGACTCGATTTCACAACTAATCGGGTCGTTCAAATTATTGAGTGCTTTGTTTGAGCAGACAGAGAATTATTTATGACACATTATTGATACATTTGATATTTCCTTGCTTAGTCGAACCTATTTTACTTTAGCAACTCGTTTATAAAATTAGCGGGGAATCATTTTTTCGATAACTTCCATCCTTTTTCCAGTGGAGCAACCTCTTTTTCGATCACCTTACGAAAACTTTCGAACAGAGCAATTACTTTTTTGATCACTTTTCACACTTTTTGGAGCGAAGCAATCACTTTTTTGATCATCTTGCAACTCTTTTGAGCGAAGCAATCACTTTTTGATCATCTTTCACTCACTTATCACCCTTCAACTCCTTTCAAGTACAATAACCACTCTCTACAAATTACCTCTCCCAAATTAAAAAAGACTGCCCCGTAAGACAGTCTTCCTAAATAATATTAACGTACTTCTGTACCTTCAATTGTTGCAATTGCTTTTAGTACCTTATTATGAGCTGCAACAACTTCTTCATCTGTTAAAGTACGCTCTGGATCAAGGTAAGTGAGTGAGAACGCAACAGATTTTTTACCTGGCTCCATTTTTTCACCCTCGTAAACATCAAATACACGGATGTCTTTCAATAATTTTACGCCAGCTGAGCGAATAACTGTGATAACTTCCCCAGCAGTTGTAGCGCGATTCATGATTAGAGCGATATCACGAGACATTGCTGGGAAACGAGGCACTGATGTGTAGGCAAGTGGTTCCTCTTGTGCAGTGGCATTTAATAATGCTACTAAATTCATTTCCATGACATATGTGTCTTTAACACCCCACGCTTTTTGCTCTGCAGGATGTAAACCGCCAATAATGCCGACTTGCTCACCATCTAAAAGAATGCTAGCCGTACGTCCTGGATGTAAACCATCGACTTGTGCTTGCACAAATGAAACGCGCCCCCCTAAACCAAGCTTACCGATAACGCCCTCAACAATGCCTTTTAAGACAAAGAAGTCAACTGCTTTCTTCTCACTCTGCCAAGCATGATCTAACCATTTTCCTGTTAAAACTGCTGCTACATGCTCTTCCTCATATGGCTGCCCTTCTTCTAATTGACCAAGGAACACAGAACCAACCTCATAAAGTGCAACACTCTCAGCTTGTCGGGCTACATTATAAGCAGCTGCTTCAATTAGATGAGGAATCAGGCTCTGACGTAATGTTGAACGTTCTTCACTCATAGGCATTAGCAAGCGAGTAACTGGCTCAGCCTTTAATGCGAAACGCTGTGACAATGCCTCAGATGTTAATGAATAGGTTACAGCCTGATAAAGCCCTGCTCCCTCCATAAAATTACGAACTACACGACGATTTGCTTGATATGGTGTTAAACTACCTACTTGAGTAGCACCCTCTGGTAATGTCATTGGAATTTCATCATAACCAAATAAACGAGCAATTTCCTCAACGATATCCTCTTCAATTTTAATATCCTGACGACGAGTTGGTGCATCAATTATTAACAGGCCGTTCGCTGCCTCTACCCCGAATTTCAGACGTTCTAAAATAGAAAGCATATCTTCTAATGAAATTTTCATTCCTAAACGTTCATTAATAAAGTCTGGCGATACAACAACACGAGCTGGTGTTTTATCCAGTTCATCGACATGACATGTTCCTTCTAGCACTTCTCCACCAGCAAGTTCAGCTAATAATGCTGCTGCACGTTCTGCTGCTGGTAAAACGCGATTAGGGTCAACGCCCTTTTCGAAACGTGCAGAGGCATCTGAGCGCAAGCCTAGACGACGTGAAGTTTGGCGTACAGTTAAGCCATCGAAATAAGCAGATTCAATAACAACTGTTGTAGTAGACTCTGTTACTTCAGAATTTGCGCCTCCCATAACACCTGCGATAGCTACTGGCTCTTTACCATTAGTAATCACTAAATCAGTCGCTTTTAATGTACGCTCTTGGTCATCTAAAGTTGTAATTTGTTCACCCTCTGTCGCTTTACGTACAACGATTTCACCTGTTGCAAGGCTATTATAATCAAAGGCATGAAGCGGTTGACCGTATTCCATTAAGATATAGTTCGTTACATCGACAACATTATTGTGAGGACGTACACCCGCAGCCATTAAACGATTTTGTAGCCACATTGGTGATTCTGCGATTTTTACATTTTTCACAACTTTAGCTACGTACATTGGGTTTGCTTGTAAATCTTCTACTCGAAGCTTTAATTTGTCTTCTGCTTTTTCAGTAGATGTGTTGTAGGCGATTTCTGGATACTTCACTTCTTCCGAAAGAATTGCACCAACTTCGTATGCCACACCCAGCATTGATAGTGCATCTGAACGATTTGGTGTTAAACCGAGCTCTAGTACTGTGTCTCGTAAACCTAAAATAGCAAGGGCATCTGAACCAACTTCAGCATCAGCAGGAAGTACATAAATTCCTTCAGAATATGCTTTAGGAACAAGCTTCCCTTCGATGCCTAGCTCTTGTAATGAACAAATCATACCATTTGATTCATGTCCACGTAGTTTCGCTTTTTTAATTTTAATGCCGCCTGGTAAATGTGCACCTGGACGAGCCACAATAACCTTTTGTCCCGCATCAACGTTTGGCGCACCACAAATAATTTGCTGTGGCTCAGCTTCACCAACATCCACTTGGCAAATATTTAATTTATCCGCTTCAGGGTGTTTTTCTTTGGATACGACATAGCCCACTACAACTTTATCCATTCCGTTAGCGCGATCAATTATCGCATCTACCTCAATTCCAGAGCGCGTAATTTTTTCCGCTAACTGCTCAGGCACTAAATCCTGTGTATTTACATAATCTTTTAACCATTCTAATGAAACTAACATTTTTTAATCCCCCTTACGCCTCTGTTCGCTCGAATTGTGATAAGAAACGTGTGTCACTTGTATAGAAATGACGAATATCGTCGACACCGTATTTCAACATTGCGATACGTTCTGCACCGATACCGAATGCAAAGCCTGAAACTTTTTTCGGATCATAGCCAGACATTTCAAGTACTCTTGGATGTACCATACCTGCTCCTAAAATTTCAATCCAGCCTGTGCCTTTACAAATGTTACAGCCTGAACCACCACATTTGAAGCAAGAAATATCCATTTCAACAGACGGCTCTGTGAATGGGAAAAAGCTCGGGCGTAATCGAATTTCACGATCAGCACCAAACATTTTCTTCGCTAGAGAATCTAAAGTACCTTTAAGATCACTCATACGAATATTTTCGCCAATAACTAGCCCTTCAATTTGCATAAATTGGTGAGAGTGTGTAGCATCATCGTTGTCACGACGAAATACTTTCCCTGGGCAAATAATGCGAATCGATTCACCTTTTTTTGCCTCCATAGTGCGGGCTTGCACAGGTGATGTCTGTGTACGTAATAATATTTCCTCGGAAATATAGAATGAATCCTGCATGTCACGAGCAGGGTGTCCTTTTGGTAAGTTTAGTGCTTCAAAGTTATAGTAATCCTTCTCCACTTCAGGACCTTCTGCAATTTCATAGCCCATTCCGATAAATAAATCTTCAATTTCTTCAATAACACGTGTCAAAGGATGGCGATTTCCTACTTTAATTTCTCGACCTGGTAAAGTGACATCAATCGACTCACTTGCTAATTTTTCAGCAATAGCTGCTTCCTCTAGCACAGTTGCCTTTTCTTCTAAAACTGCTGTTACCTTTTCACGAACTGTATTTACTAAGGCACCCATTTTAGGGCGTTCCTCTGCTGATAATTTCCCCATCCCTTTTAATAAATCTGTGATAGGTCCTTTTTTTCCTAGATAGGCTACACGCACATCATTTAATTCTTTTAAATTTGCTGCTGCTTCAATTTTAGCAAGTGCTTCTTGCTCTAACTGCTTTAATTGCTCTTCCATGTGTAAATCCTCCTTGTTCAAATCAATTTCGCCTTGGCGTCATTGCAGCTATCACTATAGGTAAACAATGCGTCTAGATTTTGATTGTTCCCAAGCTTGTAACTGATGTTTCACTTCCACTACAAAATAAATGTCAGCTTTTTGATGGCATAAAAAAACTCGCCCCTAAAAAAGGGACGAGGACATATTCGCGGTACCACCCTAGTTATTGCAGGGCAAACGCCAAGCAATCACTTCATTGACATAACGACTAGATTAAAGCCGGCATACCTTTACAGCATTTTGCTGGTCCCGGTAGCTGCTCGCAGGATGAATTCAAAATTGCATTGGTTCGGCGCTGGCTCTCAATCTCTGGCCCTCGCTCCCTGTCGTCCATTCACAATCTTTACTACTTCCTGGTCAAAGCATTTTCATATTCAAGTTTACAATTTAAAAGTGATTATACAATACTATACTAATGCAAATCAAGGGGCATCTCCCCATTATTGCGGATATTAATGATTCGAAAGTAGTCATAACCCTTTTTATGACAATGCATCCGTCGATTTAAGGAATCTAACCCTCACTTCTGTTGTTCTATCCATCTGTTCGATAGTTCTATCAGCTACTTTGACACTTCTATCCGTTTATTTAACAAAACCATATAATACAATTCCTGTTGCCACCGCTACATTTAATGATTCTGCCTGTCCAAAAATAGGAATCATAATATTTTGATCGGTCATAGCAAGCAATTGCGGATGGATACCACTGCCTTCATTGCCCATAATGATGGCAAAAGCACCAGTATGCTGAATATCGCTATAGACAACCGCATCTTCATCTAAAGCCGTTCCAAATACAGGTACACCATTTTCCTGAAGATGCTCTATCCAGTCCTCCAAATCGCCACGAAGCACTGGAATATGAAAATGTGAGCCCTGTGCAGAACGAAGTGTTTTAGGATTATATATATCCGCACTGCCTTTGCCTAGTATAACTGCATCCAAGCCCGCAGCATCAGCCGTACGAATCATTGTTCCGATATTTCCAGGATCTTGTACAGCATCAATCAATAATACCTTTCGCCACGAAGCCATTACATCTTCCACTATTAAAGGTTGCTTACAAACTGCAAATACACCCTGAGAGGTCTCCGTTTCAGCAAATTCCTTCGCAACAGTTACAGTCACTTCAATGATGGCAATATCGTCAATCGGCCAAAGCATTGGTAAATCTACACCTTCACGCACGATGAGTTGCATTACCTGCTCCTTATTTTTTAATGCTTCCTCTACTAAATGGAATCCTTCTACGATAAATTCTCCAGATCGTTCACGCTCTTTACGTGTCGTCGCTAGCTTCTTCCAGTATTTCACTAATGCATTTTGCGTAGATTCAATTCTTTTCATCGTACCTCGTACCGCCTTTTTCCTATTTACTGATTATTATTATACAGTAGAAAATAACAATTTACATAGTCGTGGAAAAACTGTTTAAGTGAAGATAGCTTTTATTTTTTAGTAACAAAAGTATAAAGCTACATGTTATAATCTACAGTATTTCATATACTGACTATAAAAAACTTTAGGATGAATAAAATGAAAAAACATATACACGTAGTGGGCGCAATTATTGAAAATGACAAGGATGAAATTTTTTGTGCATTACGAAATCCTCAAATGGTACTCGCTAACTATTGGGAATTTCCTGGTGGTAAAATAGAAGCAGGGGAATCATCAAAACAGGCATTAGCTCGTGAAATATTAGAGGAATTTAATTGTTCTATAGAGGTGAACGACAAAGTAGAGGATACCACTTATGAATATCGGGAATTCACTGTGCGATTAGAGACATATAAAGCTACTATAATTAGCGGAGAACCACTTGCTTTAGAACATACTGAAATCAGATGGGTAGCTCGACACCAGCTTTTAGAATTAAATTTTGCTCCAGCAGACGTCCCATCAATAAAAAAATTGCTGGCAGAATAACAACAAAAAGATGGCAATTAAGTAATTTTCTTAATCGCCATCTTTTTTCATTGTTTAAAAAAATCCCCATTTGTTAAATCCATACTATGTGTTACGCGATTTCGACCATTTTCCTTAGAAGCATATAAAGCCTTGTCAGCTCTTTGTAAAATGGTAGTCTCATTATCCGTTTTGTGAACAGTGGCTATACCGACGCTCACTGTGATTCGCCCAGTTTGCCACTCTGCTTGCTCTACAGCTTGCCGCAATTGTTCTGCAATAGCTTTTGCCTCGTCTTGATTAGTTTCAGGTAAAATAACAACAAATTCCTCCCCACCATAACGTGCAACAATATCTAATGAACGTGCTTGATCTTTTAATAGCTGTGCTAATTGTGCAAGGACCTCATCTCCTACTTGATGGCCAAATGTATCATTTACCTTTTTGAAGTGATCGATGTCTAAAATAAAAAGTGAGAAAGGAGAAGCTGATTTTTCATAGTTGGACAGCTGTTCATCTAATTTATCCTGAAAAAATCTCCTATTTTTCAAACCAGTTAGTTTATCTGTTACAGATAATTCTACTAATGTTGCATTCATAGAAAGTAACTCAGCCTGTTTTTGTTCGATTTCCAGATGAATTTGCTCTAATTTTGCTAAAGCCTGATCCTTCTCCAAATAGGCAGCTTCCATTTGTTTTTTTGTTGAACGTAGTTCGAGTTCATAATCAATTCGCTTTTTCATCTTTACTAGAATGCAATCTATATACTCCAATTTGTTTTCTGTAAATAACTTAGCATTCAATAGAAATGGAACGGACATTCCATCACGATGCTTCAAGCTGATAAATAGCTCCTCAATATGTTCGTTTAAATTAATGTTCGGATAAAAATAAGAATGAAATATCAATTTATTTGGAGTAGACATAAGAATTTCTATATGTTTATTTATCAAATCCTCCTGCTCATAGCCCAGCCATTGAAGGAAGGTTTGATTTATATCTGTGATTATCCCTTCATGGGTGATAGAAAGAAAACCACAAGGCGCATAATTCAATCGTTTTTCCATTTTAAATTTCCTTTCACAAAAATTCTGTAATACAGCGAATCGTTTCTTCAGGATGACTAATATGCGGGTAATGCCCCTTCGCCTTCATCAACAAAAATGTGCTATTTTTCAGGTGACTATGTAAATATTCCCCCACCTCAATGGGTACAATGCTATCATCAGAGCATTGCATAATAAGTGTAGGTATAATCGTTTTTGCTAGGTCATCACGATAATCTGATAAGAAGGTCACTTCTGCAAACTCTCTAGCAATCTCAGGATTTGCAGCCATAAATGTTTGCTCTAATTCCTGCGATAATTTAGGAACCTCAGGATTGTTCATAGCAATTGGTGCCATATAGCTTGCCCAGCCGACAAAATTCATTTCCATCATATCCAATAACTCTGTAATGTCACTTTGTTCAAAACCGCCACGATAATCATCATCATTTAAATAACACGGTGATGGTCCAATCATTATTAGCTTTTTGAAATATGTAGGTTGTTCGATGGATGCCAACATGCCTATCATCGAGCTAATCGAATGTCCAACGAATAGAATATCTCTCAATTTTAATGCTTCGATAATGTCTAAAATATCTTGGACATACCCCTGTAAAGAATTATATTTTTCAGAGTTGTAGGAATGTAAATCCGAATTACCAGAACCAACATAATCAAACAATATTACTTGATAATTTTCTTCAAATGCAGGCGTAATATACCTCCACATATCTTGATCGCAGCCAAAGCCATGTGCAAAAATAATAGGCTGGTTCCCCTTCCCAATTATTTTTACATTATTACGAACCATTACATTAATCATCGCATTTACTCCCTTTAGAAAAATATGTAATATCTTCATTTTGACGTGCAGGACAATAATTATCAAGATAATTATTCATAGAAAAGAGCAGCATGCATAGCTAATTTTCAGCATCCTGCCCTTTTTATCTTTATTCAGCAAATGTTTCTTGTATCGAAAGCATAGCGGCAGATGTTTTATGCGCGTAAGCGTAGCGGCAGCAGCAGATACAGAATATTTTCATCTCTATAGGTGGCGAGATGAATGCGGTTTTTTCCTACTCAGTGGACGTACAAACGCCCGCTGAAATAGAGGAACTCAGACTAAGAACGCCACGTCCTGTGGCAATTTATCTGTGCGAAAGCGAAGCGACAGCAACACATGACTGAGTGACCAACATCACGTTGGCCCAAAGCCCCTGGCGGATGTCACGGATTTTGAAGAGGAATTTTTCGAGGCGAGCTCGAAAAAAAACCGGACGCACTGTTTATCTGTAGCGAAAGCAAAGCGGCAGCTACAATTATGCTGGGGCGTAATTGATTCACTACCTAAAGCCATTTTCGATTAGGCGGGATACTTTGAGGAAAATGAAACACATTCAAAGGATCGTATTTCGTCTTTATCTCTCTTAATCTACGTATATTACGACCATAATAGGTAGTCAACCAATCTTTAATATAGCGATCAGGGAAATTGACATAATCCCCAGTAGTGTATGGAGACAAAGCCTGTCTGACATTTTCTACCCACCTTATGTTTTTCTCTTCTTCTTTAGATTTTTTCCAAGAAGTATTGTACTCCTGTGCCATTAAAGCATTTCTATAATAATAGGCAGTACGATTGGGTGCAACTTGACCTACAGCACCTCCTAAAGATTGCTGCCATATAGTTGTATTTCTATTTGGTGGTTTAGCTAAGAATTCTTTCATTTGTGCAATGGCGGCATGTGGAAATGGTCTTTCAATAAAAGAACCAGATCTTTTACGAAAGGCTGGCTGGTTACCACTTGGTATATCAAAAAATTCTACAGCCTTTAAATATGGGATCTCCTTTATCCATATATTAATGGGTGTTCCTGTTTTCCTTAAAGGACGTAGTAATTTCTTTAACTCCGAAGCAGAACCGACAAACTCTCCTTGCGCAACAATTTCACCTATTTCCTTTGATTTAAGCTCAATCTGGGACGTCAAGCGTTCATCTGTATATGGTGCCCATTTTTGCCATGTGTCAAAGGCACGTTCAAAATCCTCCCAACCCCATGTAATGGAAAAAATAGCAACATCACTAATTGGATGTAGTTTAAAGGTAAGTGCAGTTACGATACCAAAATTGCCACCACCACCTCCACAGCAAGCCCACAATAAATCACTGTTTTTCTGCCTGTTTGCTTGAATTATTGTTGCTCCTTCATGATCACTTGCACCCACCATCTCAATGTCAATCAAATTGTCACAAGTTAACCCAAATGGACGAGATAGCATCCCAATACCTCCTCCAAGTGTTAAGCCCACGACACCCACACTGCTTTCTGTTCCGGCCGGGATTGTCACACCCTGTTCCCCTAATATACGATACACGCTTCCAAGATTTGCTCCTGCTTCAATTTTAACTGTCATCTCCTGAAGATTGAGATGAATGCCATTCATGTCACTAATATCAATAACAAGACCTTTATTTAATAATGAATAATTTTCATAGCTATGCCTGCCACTTCTTATTCGAAATGGTTCATTATTTTCCCTTGCCCAGCTTAATGCATTTATTACGTCTTTTGTATTTTGACAAAACACAATGATGCTCGGATATTTGGAATTATTTAAGTTATTATTAGTTCTTGCCTGATCATATCCCGGATCATCGGGGGTAACGATTCTTCCAGTGAGCTTTACTTTCTTCAAAAGACAGCCCCTTTCTCAAATAATCAATGCATATGCTTTATCCTATGCAAATCACTTGGAAAGAATATGAACTATAAAATATTTTATAAGGTAATTGGGTTATGAAGAGACTCAAGTAGCTTCATTGAATCCACAGAAAAGAGCTAAGGCTTTTTCAGAAAAATACTCATTCTCTTCCTTTATACATATGATGCAATATGAAAACTACTTTGGAGGTGTCCAATGATTATACATGTGGTAAGTGCAGGTGAAACACTGTGGCAAATAGCAAACCACTATTCCGTACCTATTCAGGAGATTATTCAATTAAATGGATTATCTAATCCAGACCAATTAGTAATCGGACAATCACTCGTTATTCCCTCTCCCTATACAACTCATACAGTCAAAAAAGGAGAAACTTTATGGTCGATTGCACAACAATATAACGTATCGATTCAATCTATTGTCTCTGTCAATCATTTAACCAATCCTGATTTATTAACGCCTGGCACTCAGTTAGTAATTCCACCTATTATTCATATCGTACAACCTGGAGAGACATTATCCCAAATAGCTCATCAATATGGTACGACTGTTCAAGCCATTACTGTTGAAAATGGCATTTCAAATCCAAATCTGATTTATGTAGGTACACACTTAATAATCCCAAGAGCAAAGCCTTTAATTGAGGTAAACGCCTATACGTATGAAAAACCAGAAGAAGCTGTTCAATCTATAAACGCCATCGGTCATCTTCTTACTTATTTCAGTCCTTTTGCTTATATGATAAAGGAGGATGGAACTTTAGAGCCGCTCAATGATCAAGAAATGATCGCAGCTGCCAATGCAAAAAACATTACACCTATGCTAACACTTACAAACTTTTCTTCTACTCAAGCTGGCTCCAACCTATCACATGTTATTTTATCCAGCGTAGCATTAAGTGAAAAGGTTATTACGAATACTCTGCAAGTAATGCAGGAGAAGGGCTATAAAGTTTTAAATATTGATTTTGAAAACGTTCTTCCTGCAGATCGAGAAAATTATACTGCCTTTCTTCAACTAGCTGTTGACCGTCTTCATCCTAAAGGTTATTTAGTATCTACCGCACTTGCACCAAAAACAAGTGCAACACAGGCAGGTACATTGTATGAGGCACATGATTATGAAGCACATGGAAAAATTGCAGATTTTGTAGTATTGATGACTTATGAATGGGGTTATCGACTTGGCCCGCCACAAGCAATATCTCCCATTAATGAAATGAGGAAAGTTGTGGAATATGCATTATCTGTTATGCCTGCTGAAAAAATACTTTTAGGCTTTGAGCTTTATGCTCGTGATTGGCTTTTACCACATGTGAAAGGGCAGGAAGCAGAAACCTTCAGTCCTCAAGAGGCTGTGAATCGGGCAATAAAATATGGCGCAACCATTCAATATGACCGAGGTGCACAATCACCGTATTTTCGCTATGTTGATGAACATGGGAAACAACATGAAGTTTGGTTTGAAGATGCTCGAAGTGCACAAGCTAAATTTGATATGGTGCGACAATATAATCTCAGAGGGATTAGCTATTGGGCATTAGGTTTTCCTTTCCCACAAAATTGGGTGCTATTAAATAATGATTTTTCCATAAAAAAGCTCTCACTATAAAGACTTTCTTTTAGAACTCTAAATGAGTAAAAATGATTACTTATATTTCCATTCTTCTAGAAGGAGCTTGTAGCGGCGGCGCGAAACTCCAGCAGGAACAACACAAGACGTAAGATGCAACAAACCGCACGGAGCGAGGGTTGCGGCTTACGCTGTGCCTGCAGAAAGCGAGTGCCAGAGCGGAAAGCTCCTATCACATTAATAGAATGGAAGAAATTGTTTTGAACATTGTAAGTTAGAATCTGTTTTCTTTAAGGTTACCTATTTTCCCAAAATAATTCGTAGCTGTTTAACATTTTTACGTTCCCTAAATTTCCCCTTGATAAAAATTCGATGCAAAAGCCATATTAAGAAATATCAAAACGAAAGGAGAAACTAACATGGGAAGAGACAATAAACAAGGGAAAAGCGCCAATAAAGGAGCTTTGCCTCAAACGCCAAAAAACCAAAAAATAGCGCCCAATAAAGTGAGTGAAGAGTTTTCTAAAGAATTTATGGAAATTATTCATTCGGTTACTAAAGAGGGTAAGTCAAAAAAATAAGGGGGACTTCAAGTGGATCTTAAACGTGCACAAGAAATAGTCGCCTCTCCATTAGAATATGAAGTCAGTTATAATGGCGTATCTATCTGGATTGATAAGCTTCATGACGATGGGAAAACAGCAACTGTCCATTTACGGCGTTCTTTAGAGGAGCGATCTGAGGTGGATATAGGAGAATTATTGGAAGAGTACCTTATGCATTAATAAATTAAACCCCAGCATAATTGTAGCTGCCGCTTTGCTTTCGCTACAGATAAACAATGCGTTCGGATTTTTTCGAGCTCATTCAAAAAGCTCCTTCTCAAAATCCGTGACATTTTGCGGGGGCTTTGGGCCAACGTGATGTTGGTCACTCAGTCATGTGTTGCTGTCGCTTCGCTTTCGCACAGATAAATTGCCACAGGACGTGGCGTTCTTAGTCTGAGTTCCTCTATTTCAGTGGGTGTTCAAACACCCGCTGAATAGAAAAAAAAATCCGCTATGAATGTGCATTACAATAACACTTTAGCGGATTTTTACCAATAAAATTTTAAAAATACCAAAATAGGAATAACACTAAAATCCACGAAATAACTGTTGAGACTAGCATCAGATTTTTACTATCACTGGCAAATCTCCATAAAAATAATCCTACAGTTACTGTAATTATTATCATTAGAACCCCTATGAAAACAAAAGGAATATTCGGAAAAGAAATACTCATTGTAGATAAAATCAAAGCTTTTAAAGATACGTACAAAAAAGTTGTACTAAATATTATATACCCTAGTGCTAATATAATGTTCTTCATATTCTTTACCTCAAATAATGTAATCTTCTACATATGTAAATTGTGTTAAAATATCAAAGGCATGTCTGTGTAAATCTTTAAAGTTATTAGAGATTTGTTCAGCTGAAATCGGTTTACTGAATAAGTAACCCTGAATATAATCACAATCTCCTTCAATAAGGAAAGCAAGCTGCTCAGCTTCCTCAATTCCCTCTGCAACAACCTTCAGTCGCAAATGCTTCGCCATCGATAAAATCATGGACACAAGTGCTTCATCATTTGGATTATGTTGAATATTTCGAACAAATGCTCGGTCAATCTTTAAGCAATCAATAGGAAAATCCTTTAAATAGGAAAGTGAAGAATAGCCAGTTCCAAAATCATCCACAGCAATTTGAATACCCAACGCCTTTAATTCATACAGTAGCTGTGTCATTTGATCAATATTCATCGTCATACTTTCCGTGATTTCTAATTGTAAATACTTTGGTTCTAAACGTGTACGCTGCAAAATTTCCTGTACCATCTGCACTAAATCCTGCTGGAACAATTGTCCAAGTGAAAGATTAACTGCTACCTTCATAGGCGGTAATCCTTGCTCCTCCCAAGCCTTAGCTTGAGCACAAGCTGTTTCTAAAATCCATTTTCCCAATGGAATGATAAGTCCTGATTCCTCAGCAATTGATATAAACTGATCTGGAGCCATAAATCCACGTGTTGGATGACGCCAGCGTACAAGTGCTTCCACAGATTCGATTTTTCCTGTTTTTAAATTTACCTGCGGCTGAAAATCCAAATAAAATTCCTGATTAACCAGTGCCTTATGTAACTCTTGTTCAATAAGAATACGATCAGTAACTCCGTTTGACATATAAGGTTTATAAAACAGACATCTTTGAGGTAGATGACTAGCCTCTCTCATTGCTAATTGTGCATGCATTAAAAGTTCTTCACCTGTACAATCTTCTTCATGCAGGGCAATGCCTATATTAAGATTACCATTAAGTGAAAATAGCTGTACTTGTAAGGGCTTTTTCATTACATTTCTTAAATTTAAACAGAATTGTAATAGCTCTTCTCTTGTTTTAACATGATTAATATAAATAATAAACTGACCTTCATTAAGCTTTGTTGCAAAATAATGAGGAGGTAATATCGCTTGTATCCTTTCAGCAACAAGTTTCATCATCTTATTGGAATAGCTGATCCCTATTGATGCACGAATTGCTGCTAATCGATCAATTTCGATGGCAATAATTGCCTTTTGATAGTTATTTGCATGCAAACTTTCCTTTAAGGTTTTCAATAATAAATGCTCATTTGGAAGCTGTGTAATATCATCATGATAGGCTTGAAAATGAAGCTCTTGCTGTGAATGCTCCAAATCCTGTTTGATTTTCAAAAGCTGCTGGTAAGGTTTTTCTACAGTTGTATAATAAATGGCCTTTAAGAAAAAATAGAATGCAAAAAATTGATAAATCAGTGCTGAAAATCCCCAAATAGATTGCCAATCCTTACTGATGACAAAGAAAATATCACTAAAAATTAAATAGATGGCAGCACTAATAAGCCACATTACACGCTTTGGTATCTTTTTAAAATATTTACTTAGAATAACTATTGTGACAATCTGAAAAACAGCAGACATTAAATGAACAAAATCATTTATTTTATTCAACTGATTTTCAAACAATAATTGCCTTGAAGATAAATACACTAGAAAAAGGCTGAATAATACCAACAATACGGAACTTCCATATGTATAATAACGATAACTCATCGCTATATTTTGTTTTGGCTTTACAATAATAAATAAAAAGCCAATTGCCAAGCATAAACGCATTATGATATGTATACTCATTACCGCATACTGTGAATGAACGGAATAGTTTTGATGAATAACTAAACCTGCTAATTCCAATAATGCAGTGATAAAAAACAAATTACCTATGTATAATGTTTGATTTGATGGTAGATGTGAAAAAACAAGCCAAGATTGAATGGCAATTGCCATAGTAAAAACAATAATGAGTATTTTTATAACTAAATTCAAATAAAGATAACTATCTTCCTTAAAAATACCATAGACCTGATTACTAAAACCTAATAGGGGTATTACTAGCAATAACGGCAAAACTATATACCAAAACTCCTTCTTTTCAATTTCTAAATGCTTAAACCAATTTTCCAATCCAAACCCTCCATACTAAATATATATCAATAAATTATATAGGTAAATTTATCTACCTATTTAAAAAATCAATTTAAAAATTGTATATTTTTTTGACTTCTTACAAATCATAGCATTTTTATTGGAAGTTGTATGCAAGTATTGAAAGTATGCTAATATTCATTTTATTTAGATATTAGCATACTTTTGCTATTTTATCCCTTTATTTTACTATAGTGGACCTCAGATTACGTAGTTTTGTCATGATTCTAGTGCGTCTTTTTTTAACAGTTGATACTGATAAATGTAATGCTTGTGCGATCTCCGCATAATTATAACCGTCTATATAAAAAAGCAATAATATAGCTCTTTCTTCCTCCTTTAATTCAGCCAATAAAGTTTCTAAATACGCAGGGCTTCTTTGATTTATTTCAAAACCTCGAACATAATTTATTGTTTCATCATCCATAGGTACATGAAGCTCTTCGAATGTCACTTCTTTTTTCAGCTCCTTCAACAGCTCTCCCTTAACCGTTGTATAAATATAAGCCGAAAATATTCCTTTCAATGGATCTGCTTTACACCAAGCCTCCCATACCGCTATCGAAGCAATGTGGCGGTAATATTCATAATCTTTATAGATATGGAGCTTTAAAAAGATTGACGTTATCATTGGCTGGACTTTTTCCAATACCTCTTCAAATGGCTGTTCAGATGATAGCTTATTACAATGTGGCATCCTATTTTCCTAACGACTATGCACAGTCCTTTATTCCTAGGTGCCTCTATCTTACTTATTATATTATGCAGGAGGCGAATACCTCTTTTATTGATATGATTAGAAATTTTGTATAAATCTCTACCGATATTTGTTGAGAATTCTTATAGAATAATAAAAAATCGTATGTTTTATCTGTCATTCTATACATATTTCTTCAAAGGCTGGACAAATTATCACTAAGGAGGCGAAATAGATGAATTTTCAAATAAGAGATGCGATTACGACAAACGTACATGGTCAAACAGCGGCTGAATTTAAAGATATTGTTGAAGATGCGATCAGTCGTGGTGAAGAGCATTTACTACCAGGGCTTGGTGTATTTTTTGAAAAGTGGTGGCAGCAATCTAGTACAGCTGAGCAGGACGCATTTGTACAAAAGCTAGAAAAAGCATTTGCTCACTGATTTCTGTAAACCGTTCAGATAGTGCGGTTTAGGTGACCAAACACTTACTGTAATACAGGGGTTAGACATCTATATTTTTTGGAGACTTGCCCATAGTCCCCTGCAAAGAATTCAAAATCCTGACGCATTGGTTATCTATCTGTACGACAGTAGCAAATGTTTTCTGCAGCTACAACTACGCCAAAGCAAAATTGCTAAACATTTTATTCCATTTCCAAGAAATGCATGATAAAGTTTTACTTATCAGAAAATTTGGAGGGATTGGAATGACTGTTGCTGTAGATTTAATCATCAATCAACTAAAAAAGGTTTTATTAGAAGAACAAGTGTCAACAAACGAAACGGTGCGACAGCTTCATGGAAAGGACGAGTCTCATCATGCAATGAGCTTACCAGATATCGTTGTCTTTCCCCGTTCCACAGCAGATGTCAGTGCCATCTTGAGAATCGCGCATGCAGAACGTGTACCAGTCGTACCTTTCGGTGTTGGCTCAAGCTTAGAAGGAAATGCAATTCCCATTGCCAATGGTATTTCTATCGATTTCTCTGAAATGAATGCTATTTTAGATATTCGGCCAGACGACCTGTTGGTAAAAGTACAACCTGGTGTAACTCGAGATC
The DNA here is from genome assembly GCF_050272555.1 of Lysinibacillus sp. NPDC047702. NCBI lineage: Bacteria > Bacillati > Bacillota > Bacilli > Caryophanales > Bacillaceae > Lysinibacillus > Lysinibacillus sp. NPDC047702. The sequence goes on from NZ_JBNNMG010000062.1 coordinate 23,242, forward strand.
AATTGAATAAAGAATTAAAAAAACACGGACTCCAATTTACAGTCGATCCTGGCGCTGATGCAACATTAGGTGGTATGGCTGCTACCAATGCCAGCGGGACAACCGCAGTGCGCTATGGGGTTATGCGAGATCAAGTTCGTGACTTAGAGGTTGTGCTAGCGGATGGCTCTGTTATTCACACTGGGAGCCTTGCTGCTAAATCATCTTCTGGTTATCATTTAAATAGCCTATTTGTTGGCTCAGAGGGTACACTTGGCTGCTTTACAGAATTAACATTGAAGGTCTTTGGAATTCCTGAATTTGTAACTGCAGGGCGTGCAGTTTTTGCAACAGTTGGCGATGCTGTTAGTGCAGTAACTGCATTATTGCAGGTCGGGATTTCAATTGGTCGTGTTGAGCTGGTCGATGAAGCCTCTATTAAACAGGCAAATATTTATAATGAAACATCTTATGAAGAAAAACCTACATTATTTTTAGAATTCCACGGCAATGAAGCTGGTATGCATGCTGACATAGAATTCGCAACAGAAATTTTCCAGGATTTCGATTGTCTTTCAGTTGAATTCGAGCATGATACAGCAGCACGTAATAAGCTCTGGCAGGCACGCCATTCCTTAGCCTATGCATATATCCATGCCTATCCTGGGAAAAAGCTTATGTCGACTGATGTATGTGTACCAATTTCAAAATTAGCTGAAACCATTTTATATGCACGGGTGCAACTTGAAGAGGTTGGACTAGCAGGTGGCATTGTTGGTCATGTCGGAGATGGTAACTTTCATGCACTGCTAATGCTAGATCCAAATGATTCTGCTGAACGCGCACAAGCAGATCGCTTTAATGAGCATATTGTCCAATATGCCTTACTGCGTGGTGGAACATGTACGGGTGAGCATGGGGTGGGAATTGGCAAAATGAAATACCAATCGACAGAGCATGGTACATCCCTCTTGGTGATGAAAAGCATAAAGGCAGCACTTGATCCCCATAATATTATGAACCCAGGGAAAATTTTCACTATGTAATCTTGCAAAAAACACAACCTCGTCATTAAAGACGAGATCGTGTTTTTTATTAAAGATTACCACGCTCTGTACCTAATGCACGAGGTATCATCGTCTCAACAAGGTAATCTTCCTCTTCAACTATTATTTTTTTTAATTCAATTCCAAAGTATTCCTTCATCCTGACTTCTGTCATGACTTCCTGTACATTTCCATAGACGACCCCTTTTTCTTTCGCCGTCATTAACACTCGATCCGCTAGATAAAATGCATGGTTAGGGTAATGGGTATTGATTATACAAGAAATCCCACGCTCCCTGGCTAATCGTTTAATGGTTTGTAAAATAATCATTTGTTTTTGAATATCCAAATGAGATTCTGGTTCATCTAAAATCAAAACCTCTGGCTCGGAAACAAGCGTTCTTGCAATTAAGGCTAATTGTAGCTCACCGCCACTGATTTCATTACATGATTTTTTAGCAAGATGTACTATACCTATCGTCTCTAATGCCTGATGAGCAGCTTCCAAATCTTTAGCAGTCGGCTGTGCAAGTGTACTAATATAAGGTGCTCTACCCATGATAACAAGCTCTTCTACAGAAAAACCAAAGACCATTTTATGGGCTTGAGGTACATAGCCAATACGCTTCCAAAGTTCTTTACGATTGAATGATTCTAGTGGATGACCATCTATTAAAGTTTTCCCCTTCTTCCATTCAAGAAGTCCTGTAATGCACTTTAATAGTGTTGTTTTCCCTGCCCCATTGGGACCTAAGATTGCCATTATTTCACCGGGCTCCAAGGAAAAATGGATATCTTGCGCATATAAATTCGGTAATTTTTTTCGTCGTTTTTCGTAATGAAAATTGCCGCCTTCCACTACAATTTTCATGCCCAGCCACCTCCTGAACGGCGTAATAAATAAGCGAAAAATGGGGCGCCAATAATGGCTGTTAGAATAGACAGTGGTATTTCCGTTGCTGTTAATGAGCGCGCTAAATCATCGATGATTAATAAATAAATACTGCCGATTGCGACGGATACTGGTAATACATATTGATTGTTATTCCCTACAAGCATACGCGCCACATGTGGAATAATTAAGCCTACCCAACCGACAATTCCTGCAACTGCTACAGATGCTGCTGTAATTAAAGTTGCCCCAAGAATCACAAACCATTTTAACCGTGTCACTGGCACACCCATTGATTTTGCCTCATCTTCAGGCAATGTTAAAATGTTCAAACGCCAACGTAATAAGTACAACACTAAAATTCCTATTAATATTAATGGTCCTCCAATAAATAAATCCTTATAGGTTGCCGTGCCAAGACTACCCATTAGCCAATAAGTAATCGCAGGCAGTTTTTCCTCTGGATCAGCCACAAATTTTGTTAATGAAATTAACGCATTAAACAGGGCTGACGTCACCACACCAGCCAGCACAAACATAAAAATAGGCGCATTCTTCTTAGCACCAGCAATTAAATAAGTAAAACCAATAGCCCCTAACCCAAAGATTAATGCCAATACTTGAGCCGTAAAGTTTTGTCCAAATAGTAATATGCCTAGGGATGCGCCAAATCCTGCACCAGCAGAAACTCCCAGTATATCTGGTGATACAAGTGGATTTCCAAACATCCCCTGGAAACCTGCACCAGCTATAGATAAACCACCGCCAATTAATAACGCTAGCAAAATTCGTGGTAAACGAATGTTCAATACGACCGTTTCCTCCATCTGCGTCCATGTCTGTTCTACAGGAAGTACTTGAGAGGTTAAAATTTTAATAATATGCTCAAGGCTAACTTCAAATCGTCCAACACCTAGAGAAACGATTGCTACCATAAATGGCAGCAACCATAAAAGAGCTATTTTCCATTTCTTCATGACTGCTTCATCCTTAATACTTCGCTGCATCTGAAGAAGGGTTTAATATAGAATGAATTTCATCATCAGAAATATCGAATTCGTAAAAATCCTTGTAATAAGTCTTAATCTCATCTTCTATTTTATAATCAAATAATGTTGGATGATTTTTTTGTGCCAACCACTTTAGCATTAATGGTGCATCACCACTTGGTGGGAACCAGCGATAAATACCTAAAGGAATTTTATACACTTTACCCTCTTGAACTGCTTTGATCTGACTCCAATCCTGCCCATTGACCTTATTTTTAAGCAGATCTTCGGGCTGTGTTTCAGTAAAGTTCGTGATATAAATAATATCTGGATTCCATGCGTAAATTTGCTCCATATTCACTTCTTTTTTTCCTTGCACATCATTTTCAGCAACATCTATAGCACCTGTTGCATTAAGCCATTGATTACCAAAAAAGTTTTTGCCACCCACAGTTATTGATTTATCATTATGCATAAACAACATCATAGCACGTGGCTTGTCCTGAACAGCTACGTCTTTTAATTTCGCATCAAGCTCAGACTGAACCTTTTTGCCCTCATCTAGGAAGCGATCCGCACGCTCAGTTGTTCCTGTCATTTGACTCGTTAACGTTAGCCAGCTATTAAATGTTGCCAATGGCTCCGCAGCAGCTGCATCAATCGCTTTTACAGCCACAACAGGAATACCAGCTTCAGTAATTTTATTAATGGAATCCTCATTAGTAGAAATTTCAACATATAGCTGAGGGTTTATTTTCATTAGCTCTTCAACATTAACTTCCCCATTTTGCACGAAAGAGGTTTCTGCCTTTAATACATCTGGTGAGATTTTAGCTAAAATTGAATTTTTTGCAGCATTATATGAGTTAGGGTGCATACCAACAATTTCTTTTGTTGAATTTGTAGCAACATACCATGTAGAGAAATAAGGTAATATACCGCCTGTCACAACTCGCTCGATATTACCTGGTATAGTTACTTCTCGTCCAAGCTGATCCGTTACAACCTTTTCTTCTGCAGTAGTTTGTACCTCTGATTTTGAAGATTCAGCAGCTGATTTAGATACTGATGCTTCATCCTGATTGCCACAAGCCACTAGCATAGCTGTTAATGCTAAAGTTGCCAAATAACCATATTTTTTCATTACTTTTCTTCCTCTCTTAACCATTTTGCAATCCCATGTAAAAAGGGCTTAGACTGATCGATAAAGCCTAATCCAATATGGAACATTGGATCAAGCGTTGTCACTACCAACTCACCAGTAAAACTTACGTTGTCAATATAAAATAGTGAGCGACCACCTGGTATATCTAATAATGACTTTGCTCCCTTTGGCGGCAAAAATGATCCATGATAATGCCATTTCATATCCCGTAGCGTGACATATTTAAATAAAGGATGTGTCGTATTTTGCTCATTCATTGGAAGATCACCGCCATCACGTACCCACCAGCTAAAATTAACCTCCGATTCCTCCCAATCGATTGAAGGGAACCAATGATCTAAAATCTCACCAAAAATAATAATCCTCTTCCCAGATTCTAAAAATGTAATTAGCTGTGACTGATAACGCTTCAAATGTGGAAGATCTAAGCGGCACGATAAAATCAAAGTGTCATAATCCGCTAGATTATACCGATGTAATTCACGAATATGTAAAATATCATCATATAAATACTGAAATTCCTGCTCTGCAAAAAAGCGTTTTTGAAAAGGTAATCCATTTGTCACAATCCCAATCATTGTGCATTCACCCCATTTAATTGATTGCGCTCATACTCTTCTCGGATACATGACAGCATGTGTAAACTTAACTGACGAGAGGAATTTTCTTCGTCTATAAAAACACGATAAATATCCGTTCCCGCTCCTGCAAAAATTGTGCCATTTGTTGAATCACGATCAACATAAATAATGGTTGCACCGCTTTGATCTGTCACAAGCACCTCAGCATGTAATGGAATTTTTTCAAAATATCCTCGTGAGAAAAAACCTCTAACTCCTTTTCGGTAGTTAATATCATATGCATTTATTCCTACAAACAAAGGATGAAAAGGCTCTTTAATGATAATTTCACGGTCCTTTAGTGGAATCGGTGATCGTTTCCATTCTGGCACACCAACTAGCCATGGTAATGAAGTCTCCGTGAGAGAAAAAATAACGCCACCTTGATATAAATATTGATCCAGAATAGGTTTGTGTTCTAACAAAAATTGCTCCTCTACTAGATTTGTAATAATTAATCCTGCATAGGCACGTAAATCTGTATAGGGTAAATCATATAAATATAAAAATGTTAATCCGCGCCGTCTATCCTCGTTCGTCAATCTTGAAAATTGAATATCAATACCTACATAAGCTATTGGCTTCAAAAAGCATTCACCTTTCTTTCTATATTTTGATAATGATTATCATTTGCATTTAAATACCTACTACAGTATATTGATAATGATTTTCAATGTCAATTATAATTTATTTAATTCCTTTTATTTACAGGGTTTTTACGTCAAATTAATGACATATGCATCTTTTATAATGCACATAAAACATTTTTCTAATATCATTTAACATTGAACTATTATAAACAAGGAGGAATGACTATGAATGCCTTAATGACCATATTAAAGTTAGATCCTGGACATGCTTTTGGAGTAAATGGTCGCATGCAAAAAGATACTGGAAGTGAAGCAAAAATTATTGATCAATATGATTTTGTGCAAGAAGATTTAGAAAAAGTGGATGTTCTCATGATTCCTAATTTCATCGATCAAGAATTTTTATACAGCCACCGGGAGAAGATTACTAACTTTTTAGCACAAAGTAAAATCGTGGTATATTGCGGACATTTATTTCGTGAATGGCTGCCTGGTTGTGGACTATTCATGCCTCAGCTGATTCAAAATTATAAAGACTATGAGGTATTTCCAACCGCAAATTCATCCATCTTCAATGGAGTAACAACTGAAGATATGACGTTTAAAAAAGGTGTAGCAGGCTTTTTTGCTCGTGGCTATCATCACCCACCTGAAAATGCAGAAATACTACTTACGTTTGCAAATGGTAAGCCTGTTACATACGTTGATCGAGCTACAACAAAGGGCACTATTCTAGTTCATGCAGGGCGAGATTTATTAGGATACTCTAATGAAAATAAATCAACCGACTGCATTCGTCCTCAATTTATTGCATGGCTGGAAAAAGAAGTACAAACTTTAAAGGAGCCCTCACAACTATGAGAAAAATCGGTGTTATCTATAGTGGTAATGAATCCCATTATCGTACATTCCATGAACCAAAATTTAATCAATATATAGAGCGAATCATTTATCATCCACATTTTCTTGAAACAGAAATAGATGATCTGGACGTATTAATTGTTCCCTCGCAATTAAATAACAGACTTCTACTTAACAGTGTGGAGAAAATCCATTCGTTTGCAGAGAGAGGTGGTATTGTCGTAGCATTTGGACCACAGCCATGGAATTGGCTACCGGAACAGCAGTGGGAGGAAAGGCCAACCAATTTCTGGTGGTGGCTTGATAAGGGTGCTTCTAGCGGTTTAGTGTTACAAAAACCATCCCATCCAATGTTTACAGACTATTTAACATTGGCTGATTGCACTTGGCATCAACATGGCGTATTTTGGCCTCCTAAGAATGCAGATATTTTAATAACAACAGAGGATGGCGGTGCTGTACTTTACATGGATTCTGTTTCTACTAACGGGACATGGATTATTACAACACTAGATCCTGATTTCCATTTCGGCTCTTATTTTATGCCTGCCACTGAACGATTTTTTGAGAGATTTTTCCCTTATTTAGCCTATGGAAAACTAAAGGTAGAAGCTTAAATGAAAAATGCCATAGGGAAAGAAACTAACTTGGTTCCTTTCCCTATGACTATGTGCAAAACGTGTATGTAAGGTGATGAGCAACTCCTTGAGAGCCATGAATTGCCTTGATAAATGAAGTGGCACAGCAGTATTTAACACTCTAGGGGGAATCAGAGCACCGCTGTGCCAATCAATAATCTTTTAATTGGATATTTGAACTGAAAGCTACTAAATATACTTTACTCTATTTTACAAATCATAACGGAAGCCTTTTACCAGCTTATCTACCTTGCGAAAATCCTTAGATTCATCACGTACAAAGCCTAATGATAAGTAAAGATTGATGGCAACCTGCATGATATCGCCCGAATGTAAATATAAAGCTTGATCCTGACGAGCACGTGCGAAGGCAAAGCTTTCATGTAATAATTTTTTCGCAATGCCTAATCCCCTTCCCTTAGGATGTACGCCAAGTAAACGTACAATGGTAGAATGTATAGTAAGCTCTGGCAAACCATAAGCCTTTTCAGAATCCGTAAATAGCTGAAGCCCTCCTAAAATCTCATCCCCCTGCTTTGCCACTAAAATTGTTTCTGCATCAGGGTTGCCTACGGATGCACGAATAGCACTTAAATATGAAGCCCAATCCTCTGGATTATTATATTCTTTCTCATATTGTGAATAGCTCTCTACAAGAACCTCTAAATAACGTGCATAATCTTTCTCTTTTAACTGTTCAATCACTATTTCCACTACTGTCATTGTATATTCCCCTTTCTTTACAGACCATAATTTACAAGTATTTCGTCAAATGCCTCCCTTATTATAGGCAGTCACTCTTTTTTCAAGACGATGGGCAAGCCATTCAACGATGGCTGAAACGCCCCAATAGATAAGACCGACAGCAATAAATGCCTCCAAAAATTTTAAATTTATAGAGGCTACAATATTTGCTACACCTGTTAATTCTTTCACTGAAAGAAAAAAAGCTAGCGATGTGGCATGTAAAAAGCCTATAAAAATATTCGTAAAATTAGGAATTGATTTACTAAATGCCTGAGGTAATATATACCGTCGCATTGCCTGCGAAAATGTTAAACCAACTGCATAAGCTGCCTCTAACTGCCCCTTAGGTACACTTAAAATCCCTGATCGAATTATTTCGGAGGCATAGGCACCTGCACTCAATGTCAATGCAAGTAAAATAAAAAATAATATAGGGATAGAGCTTGATTGGACATTTAGTTTTAATGCTTTCGCAAGAACATCCACTATGATAGGTACCCCAAAATAAACGAGCATTATGTGCATAATAATGGGTGTTCCTCTAAAGAAAGATACATAAAAGTTTAACAACGGTGCGAAAATTTTAGTTTGCTGGATTCGAACAAAGGCAACAATGACACCGATGAGAATACCCAATAAGACTGGTGTAATTGTCATAAACAAGGTTAACGGCAATACCTTACTAATTTCTTTAAAAGCTTCGAAAATAAATGCAAAATCTATGGTCATAACTCTTACCTCCTAGCTAGACAGCTTCCTTTGGCATATAGCGATTAAGATAGCGCTCATTACTCTTTAGTACCTTTTCTAGCAGCATCACAATGACATAATAGACGATAGATAGTGCCAAATAAATTTCAAGCGCTCTTGTGGTAGAGGCAATAAGCGTCTCTCCCCTCCCGACCATATCCATGACACCAATTGAAAATGCGAGAGATGTGTCTTTTAAGGAGCTAATTATCGTGTTTGCAATATTGGGAAAGGCAACACGGAGGGCCTGAGGGAGTATTATCCGCACAAAGGCCTGTGTACCATTTAAGCCTACTGAATATGCAGCCTCTATTTGCCCTCGATCCACTGTTAAAATCGAGGCTCTAAAGATTTCTGCAAATGCAGCAGCATTACTTAACGTGTAGGTAATAATGACAAAATACATGGCATCCATTCTTGTTACATCAATATGCACAATCTTTAATAAAGCTGGTATGCCATAAAACACTAAAAATAATTGTACTAATATCGGTGTGCCACGAATAAACGAAATATAGATGGTTATTATTTGCCTCAAAACATTGATATGAAGTAGCCTTAGTATAGCTATACCTATACCAAGCAGCATGCCAAAAAGAATAGAAAACACTAAAATTTCAAGTGTTACTGGTAAATATTGAAGTAATATTGGAAGTACTTTTGCTATAAGCGCGAAGTCAAAGTCATTTGCCATACTTCCTTCATCCTCTCTGATTTATTTAAAAGTCCACCGTATAATCATCACCTAACCACTTTTTACTTAGCTCACTAATAACACCATCTTCCTTTAATTCACGAATAGCATCATCAAGGCGCTGCTGTAGGGTAACCTCATCTTTATTTAATAAAAAATACACCTTTGAATTTAATAATGCGTCTCCCACTACCTTTTGCTGTGCTTCATTGTTTTCGTTATAATACTTCACAGCAAATGGTGTTGTTATAATTGCATCCACACGACCTGTCGCAAGTTGATTATTTACATCTACTGAGCCTGATGAATAGACGATATTAGCACCTAAATCGTGCTCCTTATTGTATTTCTCAATAAAGACTGCTGAATTACTAGTTGGGGAAACACTCACATTTTTTCCTTTTAAATCATCAATAGATTGAACATCTTTGTTTTTTGCATTAACGGTTACCTTTAATGGAAATACATTATAGGGCTCTTTATTAAATAGAAACTTCTCCTCGCGCTCACTATTGACTTCCATTTGATGCGCAACAATATCAATTTTTCTTGTATCCAAGCTTAGTAATAAATTGGAGAACTCCATTGTCTTAAATTCAAACTCGTATTCTGGCAGCTTCTCATCAATAGCACGAACAAGCTCCACATCATAACCAGTTAAATTTCCCTTGTCATCTAAGAAGCAGATATTTGGAAATTGTGTACCTGTACCAACAATAATTTTTTTAACTTCCTTTCCACTCTGTGCCGTATCATTTTTACTTGTATCTCCCTCAAGCTTTTCAGTGCTTGCACAAGCCGTTAGAATCAACGTTAACAATAGCAAACTTAAAAATATAATTTTTTTCATAATATCCCTCGCTTTTATCAATGTAAACTTAGTTGAATAGTAGTATTTATTGTAGTGTGAATTCTTTGTTTTTGTCCCAAATCGTGCTTGGAAGCTCTTTTTTGAGTACAGGCATGATTTCTGTTGCAAAACGCCCTAATTGTTCACTTTGCTCAGACAATTCAAGCCCTTCTACACTCAGCATCTGGACTTGATGCTTAAATGCATGATGATACTTGATGATTTTTTCAATAATTGCATCTGGACTACCAACTAATGCTGAGCCACGCTCAATATGATCCTCTAAATTTTTAAATGACGAATTATTCACCTTTGAGGCTTCAGTGCTCATAAAGCCTTCATAATAAGGTCGATACCTTTCAATCGCTTCTTCATTTGTATTAGCCAATGTATAAACCTCTCGCTCCTGCACCTACAATAGCCTGCTGTGGATCAAAGCCATAATGGTCCATTGATCCTCATCTTTGACATCAAATAATGGATAATGTCTAGGATCATTACCTTTGCCAATAATGACTTCTAATCGTCCTTGTGATAAATGATCCAGCGTTGCATAATCCTCAGCAACTCGTATAGGATCAAGAACACTCAGCACAGTCACTGTTGTTAACAGTCGAATTTTAGAGGTTTTCATTGCTAGTGCACTTAATAACACAGTAGGAGAAGAGGATAAAAATGGTGCACCATGTCTTTCTCCTACTCCGTATCCATCAACCCTAAATTCTCAGCAAGCACAGCCTGCTCAATCAAATTTGTAAAAAAACCTCCTGTGTTGTTAATACACGCCCAGTTTTTATATTTGGTAGATTATTAATCAAATTACCAACAATAAATTTCATAGTTCCTCTCCTTAAGGGTAACAGTGCGCCAACCACCTGAGCCCATCGCAGGAAACCAGCCTAACGAAATGGCGAAAATTAAGATTAGTAAAATTCTCGACCAAAATATAGACTTGAATATCCCAAATAGGCCAACTAAACATACGATATAATTAATAATTGTTTTGCGATGAACCCAGCTAAGTGTAATACCTACAATTACTGCAATAAGTAAACTTGCAACTGTTAGAACAACAGTTGCAAGTCATGTTGTTGAAATACTATTATGTCAATGAAATCAAGGTGACAAATTAAATAGTATAGCCCTTTTTCAAAACGAGGGGTTGATCTCCGTTCCGACTGAGTGCTTTGTTGCTGTCGCTTCGCTTTCGCACAGAGCAAAGCTTCCTGG